>JBLIHY010000039.1:0-20016 GCA_047634655.1 Cellvibrionaceae bacterium | reverse complement strand
CTATTGGAATCTCTTGGGCTGGAACGTGTCGAGCCAGAGACTGACTGGACTATTGTCCGTGTTTTATCCGATAGCGCCGCGAACAGAGCAGGCTTGAAAGCGGGTGATCAATTAGTCAGCGTCGATGGCATTCCCATGTCATCTCTGCGCCAGTGGATTAACTACGTGCGTGCCCGACCCGGTCAGACTATGGATTTGAGCCTCCAACGCAATGGTCAACAGCTTTCCTTTTCTCTCATGCCAGATACCCTAAAAGAGATGGGAGAAACTTTTGGGAGAGCTGGCATTGAGATTAATGCCAACTGGCACGATGGAATGATTCGAAATATTGATCACTCCCTCACAGAGGCCATTGCCTATGGCTTCAGCAAAACCTACGATCAAGCAATGGTCATCCTCTCCTTCTTAAAGAAACTCCTATTCTTAGATATTTCGGTTAAGAATATGGGGGGAACATTTACCATTGCTCAAGCTGCTGGCGATACGGCCAGCGCAGGCTGGCATTACTACCTTTCTTTCTTGGCTGCTCTCAGCGTGAGCCTGGGTGTCTTCAATCTACTGCCAATACCGGTATTGGACGGCGGGCACCTGCTGTTCTATGCCTACGAGGCCATTAAAGGCAAACCCCTGTCCGAAAAAAAACAAATAGTGGGCTATCAAATCGGCTTATTTGTTATTTTAAGCGTAATGCTGATTGCCCATTACAATGACTTAGTCAGACTCCTGTCGTAAAAATCAAACTCCTGCCTCAGGTGAAAAAAATCTCGCAAATTATCTTTTGTGCGGATATCGTGTCGGTCGCGCGCGCGGTGGTTTTCCACGGCGTCTCCTAACGACATTTCCGCAAAAATATTCTGTTAGGAAAAACACTTGCTAAACCATCGCCGTCACGAAAGTGGCCATAATCTATCTTGTAGATACAGCAAGCTTTAACAGCGTTTGCCCCTCTACACTTTTGGGATAATTGAGAAGTAAAAATGCTGATTCTGAAGTATCAATAGGCGCGAAAACGCCTTCTAAAACCCATCACTATTCGTGCAAAAAATCCAAGTAATATAAGAATTCAGCCTCATCTCTATGAAGTTATTTTTACTAACATTGCTTACCCTGCTTTCAGTTTTCAATCAGGCCTCTTCGGAAGAGTACCGAATTGAAGATATTCAAGTGCTCGGCCTACAGCGAGTGTCCTCGGAAACCGTGTTCGCCGCTATTGATATAGAAGCAAATTCCGTAGTTAGTGATGAGCAGTTGCAACAAGCCATTCGCGATCTATACCGTACGGGATTGTTTAGTGAGGTATCCGTAGGAAGCAACGACAACCTGCTAATTTTCACAGTTGAAGAACGCCCGGTTATCGCCTCTATTCTCGTGACAGGCAACAGCGTTATTGAAGAAGTGCCTCTGCTGGAAGGGCTGAAATCTATCGGTCTCGCCGAGGGGGAAATATTTAAGCCAGCTGCTCTGGACGCCATCTCCAAACAGCTGAATGCCCAATATGGCGCTCTGGGTCGTTATTCTGCACAGATAGAAACCACCGCTTCGATAGTTTCCAATAATCAAGTACTGATCGAAATCGATATCGATGAAGGGGAAGTAGCCAAAATCAAACACATTAATATCGTGGGCAACACTCAGATCAATGAAGATGAGTTACGCGGTCTGTTTAGCTTGAACACCTCGGGGACCTGGTCTTGGTTAACCGGCAGTGACAAATATGCCCGCGAGCGCTTGGCGGGAGATCTGGAGAGACTGAAATCCTATTATCTAGATCGCGGCTATCTTCAATTCTCTATCACCTCGACCCAGGTATCCTTGAGTCCGGATAAAGCAACAGTTTTCATTACCGTCAATGTGGACGAAGGCGAGCGATTTACGGTGAAAGCTGTCGACATTGCCGGCGACCCAGTAATTCCGCTGGAGGAACTACAGCAACTAATTACTATCGAAACGAACGATATTTTCTCGCAATTGCAAGTGACCCTCACGGAAAAGGCTATCGCTCAGCGCCTGGCTAACGAAGGCTACAGCGCGGTAAACGTCAGCGGTGCACCACAAATTGACGACGAAGAGAAAACGGTGGATTTGACCTTCTACATCCGTCCGGGAGAAATATCCTATGTTAGAAGGATTACCTTCTCTGGCAACACCGCCACTGCAGACCACGTATTGCGTCGGGAGATGCGGCAACTGGAAGGCGCACCTATTTCCCTCCGAAAACTGGAACAATCGCGTATCCGCTTACAACGTTTAGGGCTATTTAGTAACGTTGATCTATCGACACGAGAAGTTCCTGGGAGTACCGACCAAGTCGATATCGAAGTCACGGTCACCGAACAATCGACGGCCAGCGTCGACTTGAGCTTGGGTTATTCCGGCGATAACGGCATCTCTCTGGGCGCCGGCTTGCAACATAACAACTGGCTGGGAAGCGGCAACACTTTTGGCTTCAATGTGCAAACTGGCGAGACCGAGACCAACTACAGCTTAAATTTTCGCAATCCTTACTACACTAAAGATGGTGTCAGCCGTGGTATTAGTCTCTATTATCGAGAACGCGATTACGAAGACATCGATATCAGCAATTACGCGACGGACACCGCGGGCATCAAAGTTAGTTTTGGCTATCCAGTATCCGAAACCGGCCGCCTGTCTCTGGGCGTAGGTTTTGAAAATATCTCGGTGACCACCGGCGTCACCCCTGCTCAGGAAATTTTAGGCACGCCTTCGCTTCGGGATGACGATAGAATTGAAGAAAGCTTTATTACACAAGAACAATACGACGGGATAATTCTCGAACTGGGTGAATTTGAAGATACCAACAATAACGGTATTCTCGATGAAGGCGATAACTCAGTGAGCGATGCAGACAACGATATTCTAGATTTTAGTAGCGGTGATCTTTCTTCTATAGGTGATTTTCCCGAAGTTCTCCGCGATTCTACACAGGGTTTTCTCGATAAATACGGTGACACCTTTGATACCTTTACCCTGGATTTTGGCTGGTCAAATTCAAGCTTAAATCGCGCCATATTCCCCACCTTCGGCACTTCGCAACGCTTAAGTTTTGAAGTGGCGGTACCAGGCGGTGATCTGGAGTACTACAAACTGAACTACAGTAGCGACTGGTTTTTTCCGATTGCGGAATCCTCGGCCCTTCGCCTGCGCGGCCGTTTCGGTTACGCCGAAGCCTATGGCGATATCGATGAATTACCGTTTTTCGAGAATTTTTTTGCGGGCGGCATTGGCTCTGTTCGCGGCTTTGAGCCGAGATCGCTAGGCCCAAAAGCAACCCCTGCACAATCCTATTTTGTGATACCGGTCGATTTGACAGGAAATGTTCAAAACACAAACGATTTAACTTACGTTTACATACAGGATGAGGATGGCCAGTTGCTAGCCGGAGACGCCGATGACGATGTCAATACGCTGGGAGGCAACATTCTGGTGGAATTCAGTGCAGAACTGGTCTTCCCTACCCCTTTCTTGAAAAAAACGGATAAATTGCGCACCAATCTGTTTATCGACGCTGGCAATGTTTTCTCTGATAGCTGCGGAGCATCGCAGCGAAATTGTGGTAGTGTCGACCTTGGAAAACTCAGCATCGCTACCGGCTTTGGCGTGCAATGGCTGTCGCCGATTGGGCCCATCGTCTTTAGCTATGCAGTACCCTTGCAAGAGCAACCCTTTGACCAAACCGAAAACTTTCAGTTTACTCTGGGCAGAAATTTCTAACTTAACGACCTCTCGGGAGACCCATGAAACGCTTATTGATTATCTTCACCTGTTCTCTTTTTTCGTACTTGCCGACTCTGGTAGTTGCCCAGCAAAAGCTGGCGGTCGTCGATCTCGAACAAGCATTAAATAATTCCGCCTATGCAAAAGCGCAACACCTACAACTGCAAAATGATGAAACCTATAGAACTAATATTGAGGCCTACAATAAATTAGGCGCAGAACTCGAAAAAATGCAGGAAGATGCCAAAGTAAACTCCGTAACTTGGTCCGATCGACAAAAGCAAGCCTTCAATGCAGATAGGGAGGAAAAACTTCAGAAAATCAATGCTATCCGCCGCCGGATAGAAGTACAGAACGCGACCGTGAGTCGAAATATCCTGCAAGTGATGACTCCAACTTTAAAAGAAGCGGTTAGAAAAATCATAGACGATCGGCAATTAGATCTGCTGCTAAAGGATCCCTCGGTAATCTTTTATAAACCCTCTCTTGATCTAACCGATGAATTGACGTCCCTGGTCGATGAGCTTCAAGCAGCAGAATAATGTCTGAAATATCGCGCCATCGATTTACGCTTGCTGAACTTGCCACCTATATACACGCTACCTATATAGGCGATCCCCAAAGGATCGTCGATGGCCTCGCGACACTCAGGAGCGCGCAAACAAATGATCTCGCGTTTTATACAGGCCGTAGGTATTCCAGTGAACTTGCAAAGACTGAAGCGGGTGTCGTTTTATTGCACCCAGACGAATGCCAACGATTTGAAGGTGAAAAATTACTGCACATCAATCCCTATCTTGCCTACGCGCAACTAACGGCTCTATTTTCGACGGAAGCCGTGTTGCCACAAGTCATGAGCATTCACCCTTCCGCCAGCATTGCCGAAGGGGTATGTCTGGGAGAAGGCGTCAATATCGGATCTCATGTAACGATTGAGTCCGGCGCTCGTATTGGTGACCACACGATCATCGGCGCTGGCTGCTATCTCGGTAGAGATACTAGTATCGGGGAGCAATCCAGGTTGTATCCCAACGTTAGTATTTATCGTGACGTTTCGATTGGTAAGGCCGCTGTAATTCACAGTGGCGCCGTTATCGGAGCGGATGGATTCGGTTTCGCCAAAACGGAAAACGGCTGGCAAAAAATCTATCAGTTAGGTGGCGTGATCATTGGCGATGGAGTGGAAATCGGCGCCAACACCTGCATTGATCGAGGAGCTCTCGATGATACCTATATTGCCTCTGGGGTAAAGATAGATAATCAGGTGCAAATTGCTCATAATGTCAGGGTTGGTGAAAACACCGCGATAGCAGGTGCCACGGCCATTGCCGGCAGTACGAAAATTGGCAAAAATTGCACTATCGCAGGAGCAGTTGGTATCGTCGGGCACCTATCGATTACGGACGGTGTTCATATAACTGCTATGAGCTTAGTCACAAAATCTATCGACCAATCCGGATCCTATTCATCTGGAGTTCCCCTAAACAATACCCAAACGTGGCGAAAGAACGCAGCTCGCTTTAATCAATTAGATGCACTAGTCAGACGATTGCAACCCAAAAATAGTAAGGTTTGAATAATGTCACAAACTACCCTGATGGACGTCACTGAAATAAAAAAATGGTTACCACACCGCTATCCCTTTTTGTTGGTAGATCGTGTTGTTGAGCTGCGTATTGGCGAGTACATTAAGGCTTATAAAAATATTACAAATAATGAAGAAGTTTTTAATGGCCACTTCCCTCAATCACCCATTTTTCCTGGCGTTATGATTATAGAAGCTATGGCTCAGGCATCGGGCATTCTGGGTTTTAAAACCCTCGACAAGACGCCCGAAGACGGATCTGTCTATTTGTTCGCGGGCGCAGAAGGTGTCCGCTTTCGCCGTCAAGTCATTCCCGGCGATTGTTTAGTACTGGAGTCAAGCGTTATTTCCCCAGGAAAACTCGGCATTTGGAAATTTGACTGTAAGGCAAGCGTCGATGGAAAATTGGCGGCTTCCGCAACCATCATGTGCGCCGATCGTAAAGTTTCATGACCTTATTTGAGCGGGTGTAGCTTGTCACTATGACGATTCATCCCACGGCCATTATTTCGCCTTCAGCTTCGCTGGCCAAACATGTTGAAGTTGGTCCTTATACGATAATTGGCGACGATGTTGAGATCGGTGAAGGCACGGTCATCGAATCCCATGCCGTGCTAAAAGGACCGTGTTTTCTGGGCAAACATAATCATATCTACCAGTTTGCTACGGTCGGAGAAGCAACGCCCGATTTAAAATATCGTGGCGAATCCACGCGTCTAGTGATTGGTGACCACAACATCATTCGCGAAGGAGTCACCATCCACCGGGGCACTGCGCAAGATCGCAGCGAAACGACTATCGGTAACCATAACCTCATCCTGGCCTATGCCCACATAGGTCACGACAGTGTTATCGGTGATCACTGTATTTTGGTAAACAATTCAGCACTTGCGGGACATGTACATATTGGCGACTGGGCCGTTCTCGGTGGTTACACCCTAATTCATCAACATTGTCACATAGGAGCTCATTGCTTTACCGGTATGGGAACGGCTATTGGCAAAGATGTGCCGGCCTTTGTCATGGTTGCAGGGGTGCCGGCGGAAGCAAAGACAATCAATGTAGAAGGTCTAAATCGCCGAGGCTTTTCCAAAACTACCATCAATTTTTTACAGAAAGCTTTTAAAATTATCTACCGTCAAGGGCTCACTGTGCGCGAAGCCATCGACCAGTTAGAACTGTTGGTTCCAGAGTGTGCGGAAGTGAAGCTGTTAATCGATTCGCTACAAAATTCTACCCGCGGCATTGTCCGCTAGGCGTCGTGGACACTAGCCCGCCAAATACAGTTGATCGCGGTTTAACTGCTGGTGTCGATGAAGTTGGGCGAGGTCCGCTAGCCGGCGATGTTGTCGCTGCCGCAGTCATCCTCGATAGCAATCGGCCTATCGAGGGTCTGAAAGATTCAAAGCAACTCAGCGAAAAAAAGAGAGATCACCTGTTTGATATTATTTGCGATCGCGCTCTGTCCTGGTCCGTGGCTCGAGCCAGTGTTCAGGAAATTGACGAACTAAATATCCTTCAAGCAAGTATGTTGGCAATGAAACGCGCAGTCGAAACGCTATCGGTTCAACCTGATCACGTATTGGTGGATGGAAATCGGCTTCCGCAATGGTCTTATTCGGCTGAAGCTCTAATTAAAGGCGACTGTAATATTCCGGCCATTTCCGCCGCGTCGATACTGGCAAAAGTCATTCGCGATCGGGAAATGGTGGCTTTCGAGGCAATATATCCCGGGTATGGCTTTGAACAACATAAAGGTTATCCAACCAAGGCACATTTGCATGCCATCCGCAAACTGGGCATCACCCCCATTCATCGATTAAGCTACGGGCCTGTCAAGCGATTAACTGAATAGCGCGAGCGATTATTTCATCCGTTTTCTCTTCTGTGCTCTCGAAAAAGCACTGCCTCTCGACCATTAGACGAAAATCAAACTTGAATGGAAGTGATTAGACTTTACGGATCCAGAGCCTAGAGACTCATTAGCGAAAGTGTCAAATCCGAAGCTGGTTTCTTAACAACTTCGTCGGCAACATATTGGGTCAGCTCGTCAATTGAAACAAAGTGACGACCCATGTCATATTGGCCTTTATAGTTGTTGCCGGATTCATCCTGCAGGCGGGCCAGTTGAAATTTCAAGCCATCTTCGCCGCGACCGTAGATCACATAATATTTAAGATTCATAGAAAGCTCTCATAATTTATAAGGCCGACAATTATAATCGCCTGTACTAGTAGAACAAGGCTGAATATAAAGATTTATAAGGTTTTTGGGCCGAGCACTGGAACCAGCCGATAACTAGCGACACTGAAAACCAATAGCCACAAGACTATAAGTACAAACCACAAACAAAAACTACAAAAAAGTCAGCGGGGCTTGAAAGATCATGCTGGCAATTGCACTCCCTTTGAGAAACGGCTGCTGGCGCTACTGCATTTACAAAAGAGTTCGCAAGCAGGATATTTGATCGGTGACGAGACTCAGTTTTATCGAAGCCTCTTCGGGTTCTTACTTGCTTACTGAAGACCCTGTAGCAATTGGGATTAGTGCTTACGATCGGAACACACATCTGATAAAGTGTTTCTATAAAAATAGTTAAATTATTTTTTGTCTACCTTTATTTCAGCTAAAAATCACCTGCTCACGCCACTGCTAAATACCACTATGAAAAAAACTATTATTGCAAAATGGGAGGAGCTCAAGGATAGGCAACCTGTGTACGCTTTGGTCGGAAATGTTGATCTGGTAGTCACGCGCTACGACAACGAGGTTTCCGTACTCTATGGCCGTTGCTTGCATCGCGGCGCACTTATGGCAGATGGCCATGTAGATGGTCAAAATCTTATTTGTGGGGTGCATAATTGGGACTATCGTCTGGATACGGGAATCAGTGAATACGACAATAAAGAAGCACTGACAAAGTTTTCGAGTTGGATTGAGACGGGGGACGTACTGGTTGACGCCGACGAGATTGGCCAATGGGAGCAAACCCATCCACAACCTTACCAACGCGATACTTATCAGGGACTCTACGCCGATCACTCGGGAAATAGTGAAGAACCTCATGTGGGTTTGATTCAAACTCTGGCGCGCGATGGTTTATCCAAAATGGGACATCACGGTCCGATGGCGGCTATGGGCGTAGCCCTTAGTGAACTACCCAGCTGGGACAGCATCCAGTTCACGGTGGCGCAATTAAGCAAACGCCCCCTACTCGATGACGAAGTCGTAGGAACAGGCGTTACTATCGGTCCACGAGCAAAAAAACCGTTGAAACTCGACATACCACTTTTTGTATCGGATATGAGTTTCGGCGCTCTGTCGGAAGAAGCTAAGATAGCTTTATCCATTGGTGCTGAAAATGCAGGAACCGGAATCTGCTCCGGCGAGGGCGGCATGCTACCCGAGGAGCAACAGGCCAACTCACGCTATTTTTATGAGTTGGCATCGGCGCGCTTTGGCTTTAGCTGGGATAAGGTAAAACTTTGCCAAGCCTTTCACTTTAAGGGCGGCCAGGGTGCCAAAACCGGGACAGGCGGACACCTCCCCGGTAACAAGGTAAATGAAAAAATCGCCTCCGTTCGCGGGTTACAGGCGGGTCAACCAGCAATTTCGCCGGCAACTTTTCCCGAGTGGAACTCCCTGGCAGAAATTCGGGATTTTGCCACGGAAGTTAAAGAGCAAACGGGTGGAATTCCTGTAGGTTACAAGCTCTCCGCTCAACATATTGAAAAGGATATCGACGCGGCAATTGAGATTGGCGCGGATTATATTATTCTCGACGGCCGCGGCGGCGGAACCGGTGCAGCGCCTCTGCTGTTTCGCGACCACATCTCGGTCCCCACCATTCCCGCACTAGCTCGCGCACGACGCCATCTGGATCGAACCGGCAACCAAGATATTACCTTGGTTGTCACTGGAGGGTTACGGGTACCAGCAGATTTTGCCAAGGCCCTAGCTTTAGGCGCCGACGCGATCGCGCTGTCAAATTCAGCCTTGCAAGCCATCGGCTGTCTGGGAATGCGCGCCTGTAACTCCAACAGCTGTCCAGTGGGAATTGCCACACAAAAAGAATCGCTGCGCGCGCGTCTGCTGATCGAGCAATCTGCCAAGCGACTAACCAATTTCTTTTGTGCCTCCACCGAGTTGATGTCAGTATTGGCAAGAGCCTGTGGGCACAACCACTTACATCAATTTGCTGTGAATGATCTAACGACCTTTGATAAACAAATGGCAGAACTCAGTGGTGTCGCCTACGGTGGTGTAGGTTAATTTCCAGATATTTGATGACGGGAAAATGGTAATGACAATCGCACTGTCGCTCCTTGGATTTTACTTTCTTTTCGGCTTGGCCTTTGCGCTTGCTTTTGTCATCCGTGGCGCTAATGCGATTGATCCTGCGGCGAGCAATGCAGGTGTCGCCGTACGCATTATGTGGCTATTCGCCGCAACCATGCTCTGGCCATACTTGCTGCTACGCTGGTTAAAAATACGATAGCGTCTCCAGGTACGGACACACATTTTTAATAAAATAAGTCGTCGCCGTTGAAAAATGTTCGAAAGATTAATTTAAAAAGAAAACAACCAAATTCATCTGAAAACTACGGCCAGAAAACAAAATATCAGATACCTGTTTATAGCCGAGGGTATAAATCAAAAAATAAATCAGAGGTGGCCTGCCTAATGGCTGATTTTCTGCAGTACCAGATGCATAACTGCCAGTAAGTCGACGTATTGCGCTCACAATGATCGCCGCTGCGCCACCGAAGGCATCAAAACACGTGGATAAGCGACTATTTTCTGGCCGTTTTACACCGAGTTTTTTACTTCACCTCTGAGAAAAGGCTTAAAGATCTGTTTTGGGAAATAATTAGAATCTATCTCAAAATTGAATTCTAGTAATCTCTCAGCGAAAGAAAGTCTTTTATTTTCAGGGAAACAAGTCTATTTCTAAACCTTGAAACACACGAATTCATAAATAAATAAATTTTGAGATAGATTCTACTAAGGTCGACTCAATAGTTGCCGGATCCATAAATAAAAGCGTTATCATTTTTAGGATATTCCTATGAAAAGACCTCATCGATTCGCTCACCGTTATATCTGGTTGTTACTGCTACCGTTACTGTTGTTGGTTGTCATTGTCGCCCATCAACACCGCAATGAGCCGTCGGCACTGACACAACAGACGGCTTTACCAAAAACAAATGTAAAAAATGCACTAGGTGAAACACAATGAGTCACGGTTATGTACCCGTACAATGGAACAAGCAAAAAAAATGGTACGACTTGGCCATTTGGGCCGGAATTATTGTTTATATCGCTCTATTTATAATTATCAGCTCATCGCTTTTTTCCGGTGATGAAGCACTCTCTTTTGAAATTCTATTGATTCGGGCGCTGGCGACATGTGCTTTTCTAATGCTCACCATGATTTTGAGTGTGGGTCCGTTGGCGCGTTTGGACGAACGCTTTCTGCCACTACTTTATAATCGACGCCACTTTGGCGTATCGATGTGTATTATTGCGCTGGCTCACGCTGTCCTAGCCACCATCTGGTATCACGGGTTTGGTGTCGAAAACCCCTTTCTGTCCATTTTTTTTATACCGGATATCCACTCACTTAGCGACATTCCCTTTCAACCCTTCGGATTCTTCGCGCTATTAATTATCCTGCTGATGGCGGCTACCAGTCACGATTTTTGGAACGCTAACCTGGGCGCACCCTTTTGGAAAGCCATTCACATGGGCGTTTATCTAGCTTATGCCTTACTCGTGGTACACATTGCGCTAGGAGCACTGCAAGAACCCAATACCGGTTTTCTGCCTCCCATACTCTACGGCAGCGTGATCATCGTCGGCGGGTTACATCTCATGGCAGCCTTCAAATCGGCACCTATGGATAAAGGCATTCCTTTTAGAGAGTGGGTTGATATCGGTTCATGGCGCAACATCCCCAATGATCGCGCCAGAGTGGTCACCATCGGCAAAGACGAACGCGTGGCCATTTTTCGTTATGAAGAAAATAAACTCGCCGCCGTTTCCAATGTATGCCAACACCAGAATGGTCCCTTGGGCGAGGGTAAAGTCATTAATGGTTGCATCACCTGCCCCTGGCATGGATTCCAATATCGCCCCGAAGACGGTCGCTCGCCCGCCCCTTTTACCGAAAAGATCGAAACCTATCGACTGAGGCTCGAGGGCGATCGCGTCCTGCTCGACCCCAAGGCTCTACCCAAAGGCACCGCTCGCCCGGTACTAACCATTGCCAAAGACCAACAAAATACTCGGGAGGCCGCACGTGGGTAAAATTAAAGTCAAAGCATTTTTCGTTGGTTATTTACCGATGCCAGCGAGTCTTAGAAACTTCTACAGATTGATCGTCTTTGTAATGATACTGATTGCGGCAGCTGTCGCTCTGTGGATCTCCAGCGCACAGCAAGGCGCCGGCAACGGCACTTGGAATGCTTTCGAACTGACAACGCTCGAAGGTACATTAAAACTCGAACCCTATCCGGTGCTATATGTCTCGCAGCCGAAACCCATGTCGGTGCTGCTTGTGCAACTGGGAAAGCTTTCGGCCGATGCGCTTGCCGCCGATTTCAACAATAAGCGGGTTGCGGTCACTGGCTTCCCCATTCAACGTGGCGACTGGTTCATGTTGGAGATTGCCGATAAAACGGCGTTTAACTTAGTAGATGGCGACTCTGGACAAGTGCCCGAAATGACGCAATCTTTTGGCAAGGTTAGCCTGCGCGGCGAAATCGTCGACTCAAAGTGCTTCCTCGGGGTGATGAAACCCGGCGCGGGAAAGGTTCACCGCAATTGCGCGGCGCTGTGTTTAAAAGGCGGCATACCACCGGTTTTGATTGTGAAATCACTGGAGGAAGATTATCGCGGCTACCTATTGACTATGGCCGATGGCAGCAGCGCCGCGACGGCTTTGGCAACACTGGCCGCGGTGCCAGTAGAAATTTCAGGAGAACTCGAGGAGCGTAATGGCCTGCTCTACCTGCGCTTGCAAGATCAACTGCCACGGCAACTGAGCAACAGCGAACTCGCCGAGTTTGGCTCGACGCTGATGGTCGCCGCCGTAGAACAGTATTCCCAATGTGCCCACTAATTCACTGTTAACCGTTTGCAAGTTTTTATCTTGAGGTTGCCATGACCATAAAAAACACTATGGAATGGCACAAAGTTGCCGAATTAAACGAACTAGCAAATGATCGTGTCAAAACTGTTACCGCAAGAAATAAATCCATCTGCCTGGTACACCATAAAGGTCAGCATGCCGCTATGGATAACCGCTGCCCCCATCAAAATGAGCCTCTAGGTGAAGGTTCAATAGAGCCTGAAATAGAGGGGAAGTACTGGCTTCGCTGCCCATGGCATGGCTGGGATTTTGATCCTCTGACAGGCAAACCACCGGGTGGTCACGAAGATAGCGGCCAAGAAATGTTCGAGGTAGAAGTCAATGACGATGGTATTTATGTCGGCATCAGCACGGCCGGCCCCTGAGCCAGCGACTGTATCCGATGTTATGGCAAAAACCATGACCAATTGGGGAATACGCTATGTGTTCGGCATCGTCGGCCATTCCAATCTGGGCTTGGCCGAAAGCCTGCACAAAGAAGAAGTCGCCGGTCATTTAACCTTTATCGGCGTACGCCACGAATGCGCAGCCGCTTCTGGCTACGCCAAGTTGACGGGAAAACCCGCGGCCTGCCTGGCTATTGCCGGACCGGGTGCAACCAATCTACTGACTGGGCTTTGGGATGCCAAAGTGGATCGCGCACCCGTATTGGCGTTGACTGGACAAGTCGACACTCAGGTCCTCGGCCCCGGTGCCTTTCAGGAAGTTGATCTGGCCAGCGCCTTCGATGCGGTCAGTGTATTTAGTCAAACCGTATTGCCCACATCGCGTCATGCAGAATTAATGACCTTGGCCATAAAAAATGCCACGGTGAAACGCGATGTCGCGCATTTAATCTTCCCCGATGAAGTGCAAACCATGCCCGCACCGGAAACAGCGACTCCGGGAAATGCCAACGGGCGTTTGGCTTCATCCAAGATAACACCGGATACAGAGGCACTTGACGGAGCCATTAGCGAGATCGCCAAAGCCAAGCGCCCCCTCATTATTGTCGGTTATGGCGCCCGGAAACCCATGGATTCAATTATCAAACTGGCGGAATATTTACGCTGTCCAGTCGTCACGACGTTTAAAGGCAAGGGCCAAATGCCGGACAGCCACAGCTTGGCTGCCGGAGTTCTGGGACGATCGGGCACGCCAATCGCCAGTTGGTTTATGAACGAGTGTGATCTGAAAATTGTTCTGGGTGCCTCCTTCTCCAACCATACCGGCATCGAAAAATCCAAGTGCACTATTCAGGTTAATTTTGAACAGATGGCACTGGGAAAACTTCATCCGGTTGATTTTCCCACCTGGGGCGAAATTGATATCAGCGTACAGTTAATGCTCAAAAAACTAACGCAAGTGCCGCAAACCATTACAGCCGTCGATCAAAGCGAAGAATTAGCGCAACGCTGGAAATTATGGCGTGAAGAGAAGGTGAGTCGCGGGCAGGGACTAAACTCGGCACGGCTGTTTAGAAGCTTATCCAACCTGCTGCCTGCCAAGGCGATAATCGCCGTAGACGTGAGTAACAACACCTACAGTTTTGGCCGTTACGTTGAAACCAAAGCCGGCCAGCGAGCACTCATGTCAGGCTGCCTTAGATCAATTGGTTTTTCATTCCCGGCGGCAACACAAGCAGAGCCAGAGTTTAAAGGTCGACCGGTTTTTTCCATATCCGGCGACGTTGGCTTTGGTCAGTATCTGGCAGATTTTACAACCGCCGTGAAGTATAAAATGAATATCACGCATATACTGCTCAACAACAATGAGCTCGGTAAAATTTCTAAAGAGCAAATGGCTGGCAAGTGTGGCAGACCTCTCTGGTAAACTCCTCGTTCGCCGCTTTTGCCGAATTATGCGGTGGCAAAAGTATCCGCGTCGAAACTTTCGATTCATTGGAAGCGGCAATTAAAGAGGCCGCATCTTATGATGGCCCGGCTGTGGTTGAATTGATGACCGACGCTCAATTAGTTTAGCGCGCGTTTTCAATAGTTTAATTGACGATAATATTCAAATAGGCCCATTGCTTGATGGAACAGTTCAAACATATTCTCGAACAACTTGCCTTGTACATTGATTTGTTTGGCATTTTTATTGTGCTGTACGGATTCACCCTCTCGGCATTTGCCCTACTTAAATTCGAAGTGGAGCGTTTGAAAAACAATAAAGGAATTATGGAATGTCAGCATATTCGCGTGCAACTGGGTACTTACATACTACTCGGTATCGAATTCATGATTGCATCGGATATCATCCATACCGTACTCACCCGTGAACTTATAGATTTAGCTTTTGTATCCGCCCTGGTGGCGATTCGGACAGCGATCAGTTTTTTTCTGGGGCGGGAGATCAGCGAACTCAAAAATCTGCAAAGTCGTTAACGGCTTTTGCCGTTTAACGTCGAATCTAATCTCGCGCGACTCTAGGCAACTAGACAAGCACCCCAACCCGCTATTGGCTAAGTAGGTCCAACTTTTTCTCAGTAATCGCCGCTAGGGTCTCAGGGAAGGTGGCAAGTTATATTTTTTGCTATCTTCCAATAGTGCAGCGGGAATCATGCTAACCATTCAGATATGGATGTGGTTTTTACCAGGAGGTTGCGGCCAGTGGATGTTGATATCGAAATTCTATTGCGCAAATAAAAACTACGGAACAAATAATTTCTTTGATAATCTCTCGTCGACTATGTTCTTTAATTCAGCGCAGGCGGCGGATGGTTCACGGTCGTCTGCCGCCTGCCAATATGCCACTCGCTTTCTGAATCTCTCAAGTTCTACAAGGTAATCTTCCGTAATTTCTAAGCCACTGGTAAAGGCACGAGTCACCAATTTTGCCCAGAGAAATATAGCGCGCTATATGCAGTGGCATGCCAGACTGTCTAACCATCATGGCAAATTCATCGATTAACTTTGAAGTTAAACATTGACTTGCCTACAAACAACTCAAAGCGTACGAGAAACATTTACAGCGTCTTTGAAATCTCAGGATATTCTCTGCGGTTTGGCTCAGTCGTAATGCGTTGGCGGATTGCTGGATGACAGGAGCCACGGCTATTGGCCGAAGACCGTTAATTGACTCGGAGGATGCGAACAATGGTAGATTATTCAAAGAGTGAAATGCCCATCGCTGAGCCGGTAGGCGTTTACTTTCATATTGCTCAGGGCCGCGTCTTGCAATTCACTAGTCGCTCGGGAGACAATTGTGCTGCGCTGCAACATACCTGCTATATGCATGCCCTATATCAAAACAACCCATCAGGAGCCTCACTATGACTAACCACTATCCCTCGCTGGTCGTTGGGTGGAACGATTCTGGTCATCACCGAACAATAACTTCACCCTATGACGGTTCAACCATTGGTACCGTATCGATGGTCGACATCAGCGGGGTCGACAAAGCCATGGATACCGCCTACGCCATCTACCGCGATCGCAAGCGCTGGTTGTCTGCTTCGAAACGCATCGAAATTCTCGAAAACACCATCGAGATCATGCGCGCTCGCTTTGATGAGTTAGCGATAGAAGCCGCTCGCGAGGGCGGCAAACCACTGACGGATTCTATCGTTGAGGTCAATCGCGCTATCGATGCGGTCACCAATTGTATCGAATGTATTCGAAGCAATGCCGGCAAAGAAATTCCCATGGGAATTAATGTAGCATCCATGGGGCACTTGGCATTTACCAGCAAAGAGCCCATTGGCGTAGTGGTCGCTGTGAGCGCCTTTAATCATCCCTTAAATTTGATTATCCACCAGGTCTGTCCCGCCATCTCCGCGGGTTGCCCCTTTGTCGTCAAGCCCGCCGGGGCCACCCCAATCAGCTGCCTACGTTTTATACAGATTCTCCACGAGGCGGGGCTACCACCGGAATATGGCCAAGCTGTCGTCACCGACAACAGCGCAACCGCCACCAGACTGGTAACCGACGAGCGAGTCGGCTTTTTTTCCTTTATTGGCAGCGCAAAAGTCGGTTGGGAGCTGAAATCCAAACTCGCCCCCGGAGTGCGTTGTGCGCTCGAACACGGGGGAGTAGCCCCGGTAATCATCGAGGCGGATACCAATCTGGACGAAGCCTCGCCACTGCTGGCCAAGGGCGGTTTTTATCACGCCGGACAAGTCTGTGTGTCGGTGCAGAGAGTTTTTGCCCACAGCAGCATCGCACGAGGCCTGGCGGAGCGCCTAGCGAAACTCGGTAGCGCAATGAAAATCGGGGATCCCACCTCTGCAGAAACTGAAATAGGCCCTTTGATTACGGAAAACGAAGTCAAACGCATCGACGAGTGGGTACAACAAGCGATCAGCGACGGCGCCGAGCTTATCTGCGGTGGCAACAAATTGGAGAATAACTGTTACGCTGCCACGGTACTGTTCAACCCACCGCCCGACACCACCATTAGCACCAGCGAAGTATTTGGCCCCGTTATCTGCGTCTACAGCTACGATGAAATGGATGAGGCGATTGCCCAGGCAAATTCTCTCATGGTGTCTTTTCAGGCGGCGGTCTTCACCCAAGATATCGACAAGGCGCTCTACGCCTATAAAAATCTGGATGCTGCAGCCGTTATGATCAATAATCACACCGCCTTCCGCGTAGACTGGATGCCATTCGCCGGACTCAAGCACTCTGGTTACGGTGTCGGCGGTATCCCCTACACTTTTGAAGAAATGCAAATCGATAAATTAATGGTAATTCGCTCGCCATCGCTCTAGCGCGACAGCAATTTCCAGTACATCTAACCCTGGTAGACACTATGCAACTATTTGTAGATAGGCTCACTAATGTGGATTTTAGCTACCTGCAAGCACAGCGCGGGTTAGTTGGAGAAACGTGGCTGGCAGGCATCGTGCTAGAGGGTGCCGTAGACGATCAGGGAATGATCTGCGATTTTGGCATCGTCAAAAAGATGGTCTGCCAGTGGTTGGATGACCATCTCGATCATCGCCTATTGGTTCCCAAAGACTCGCCAAACCTGCAAATCACAGAGGAAGATCCGGAGCAACTTGGCCTGCGCTGGGAATTTCAAGAGTGCGCCGATCAACCGATACGTACAGTCAGCTGTCACTCGCCAAAACAGGCCGTCGCTCTTGTCGGCGCCACCACCATCGATCCGCAAAGCGTTGCCGACTGGTGTGTTGCAGCGCTGGCTCAATCGCTGCCAGATAGCATCGACCGCGTCCACTTAAGTTTTAAACCAGAATCTATTCAATATCACTTTTACCACTATAGCCACGGTTTAAAAAAACACGCGGGGAATTGTCAGCGCATCGCCCATGGTCACCGCTCTACCGTTGAAATCTATCGAAATGGCAGTAGAGACCCCCTATTGGAGCAACAGTGGTGCCAGCATTGGCAAGACATTTACATCGGTACTCGCGAAGATTTACAGAAAAGTCGGCAGCGCGACGGAGAAGATTACTATGTCTTTTCTTACACCTCGGCACAGGGCGACTTTACTTTGGAGCTGCCCGCGCAGCGCTGCTATTTGATCGATAGCGACACCACTGTGGAGCTCATCGCCCAACACATAGCAGATAGCTTGAAACAGGCGCACCCACAACAGCAATTCACCGTCAAAGCCTTTGAGGGAATCGGCAAGGGTGCTATTGTTCAAGCTTGAAAAGATTTTTTTGATTGGTGCCGCTGTGATAAAAATATAGGCTTTAAGCCAACAGAGCGTGCCTTGAGAACGCCTCCTCAGAGGAAAATGAAAAAGACGACACCTTCAATTGTGGATTTTAAAGGGTTGGCACAAGGCCGCCGACTCGTGACCTTGTAACAGCCAGTTGCGATAACAAGATAAAATCATGCCAACACACTCCTCGCCTCCACCGCCAGAAAAACAGATTATCTTCGAGACCCAATCTCTGACCAAGGTCTACGAAATGGGCAATGTCAAGGTTCACGCCCTGCGCGGTATCGATTTAAAACTCTACGCTGGAGAACTGATCGTCATGCTCGGCGCCTCGGGCAGTGGCAAATCGACGCTGCTGAACATCCTAGGCGGATTGGATACGGCAAGCTCTGGGAGTGTGTATTACCGCGATTGGGATCTGTCCCATGCCAGCGAGCGGGAATTGACAGAGTACCGTCGGCATCACGTAGGTTTTGTCTTTCAGTTTTATAATTTGATTCCGAGTCTAACCGCTCTGGAAAATGTCGCCATCGTCACCGAAATCGCTAAAGCTCCCATGAAACCGCAAGATGCTCTGGCCAGAGTAGGCCTTAGCGATCGCTGCAATCACTTTCCCGCTGAGATGTCCGGTGGCGAGCAACAACGGGTAGCCATTGCCCGGGCGATTGCCAAAAAACCCCAAGTATTACTGTGCGACGAGCCCACCGGAGCGCTGGATTCCACCACCGGTATTATGGTGTTGGAAGCCATCGACAATATCAATCGGGAGTTGAACACCACCACCGCCATCATCACTCACAACGCGGATATCGCACAAATGGCCGATCGCGTGATCCGCTTGAGCGATGGAAAAATTGCGCGAGAAGAAATCAATACGGAAAAACTGGCACCCAATCAACTGCATTGGTAAATCATGAGCACGCTGAGTTACAAGCTCTTTCGCGATCTTAAAAACACTCTGGGACAGGTGCTGGCCATCGCCTTTGTCATTGCCGGAGGTGCGGCGACTTTTATTATGTCGCTGAGCACGCTGGATTCGCTACAGGCCACGCGCCATCTCTATTATCAACAATATAATTTTGCCGATATTTTTGCCTCGGTCAAACGCGCGCCGGAGAATGTCGGCCGTCGCATCGCGGAGATTCCCGGTGTCAGTGCGCTGCAAACTCGTGTCGTAGCGCCGGTAAAACTGGCTATTTCCGGTTTTGACGATCCCGTTAAAGGTCAGATTATTTCGGTTCCGGATAGCGACGAGCCACGACTGAATAAACTTTATCTTCGCCAGGGCAGGCAACTGGATCCCAATCGCAGCGATGAAGTGCTGATGAATGAAGCCATCGCCAAAGCGCATAACTTTTCTCTCGGCGATAGCATTCAAGCAGTCATCAAGGGGCGGCTCAAAACCCTGACCATTGTCGGTATCGTACTCTCGCCAGAAACTATTTATCAGCTGGCTCCCGGAGCCATCGTGCCCGATTTTAAACGCTACGGAGTACTGTGGATGTCGCGGCGCTTCCTGGAGGCGTCGTTTGAAATGGAGGGCGCCTTTAACGATGTCGTCGTGAGTCTATCCGCCGGCGCCAGCGCCGATGATGTTATCGATCGCATTAATCTGATGTTAGCGCCCTACGGCGGTATTGATGCCTACGGCCGAGAGTGGCAGACTTCTCATCGGTTTTTGAACGAAGAATTCAAACAACTCAAGCAGATGTCGACGATCTTCTCCAGCATATTCCTGGGGGTAGCGGCCTTTCTGCTGAACGTGGTTATCAAGCGTCTGATCGATACCCAGCGCGAACAAATTGCCGTATTAAAAGCCTTCGGTTACCGTAATCGCGAAGTCGCTTTCCACTATATTGCCTACGTGCTTTGCATCGTGTCGATCGGGTTGTGTCTAGGCGCTGGCGCCGGTATCTGGCTTGGTAAG
>JBLIHY010000038.1:0-20207 GCA_047634655.1 Cellvibrionaceae bacterium | reverse complement strand
TTTTTTGAAGATCAGGATTATGCTACTTATGCGTACGATTTAAAGGAGAGTAGCGAAAAGTATCGAGCAGCAATTCACACCTTTTTTAGCTGGTTTTATACAGTCGAAGACAGAGCGCTATCACAGGCTTACCCGTGGAAATTTATTTTTGACGGGGCCGCCAATCGGCTCAACGCATGTCGGTAGGTGGTGCGACCCGCAGAACCTCTTCCAGCGTCGTTACACCGTTGGCGATCTTCTGAGCACCGGATAGGCGCAGACTTTTCATGCCCTCTTTCATGGATAATTTTCGCAGCGCATCCAGATCACAATCGTCTGTGATCAGATCCCTGACCTGATCGCTCAAGGACATTATTTCATAGATGCCTTGACGGCCTAGATAGCCCGTATTGCGGCACTCCAGACAGCCATTTGGCCGATAGACTTTTTTCGGTAGCGGTGCTTTCCAGGGCTTGACCAGATTATTCCACTCCGTCTGAGAAATGTCGCCACCTTCCTTGCAATGCGGGCACAGCGTGCGTACCAGACGCTGAGCCATGACACCCAATAATGTCGATTTGATCAAAAAGCCAGGCAAGCCCAGATCCAACAAGCGAGTGATGGCGCTCGGTGCATCATTGGTGTGCAGTGTGGAGAGGACCAAGTGACCCGTCAAGGCCGCCTGAACGGCCATTTGCGCGGTTTCCCGATCGCGAATTTCACCCACCATGATGATGTCTGGATCCTGGCGCAGTAATGTGCGCACTCCGGCCGAGAAATCCAGATCAATCGCGTTGTTTACTTGTGTTTGATTAAAGCTGTCCTCTACCATTTCGATTGGGTCTTCAATACTACTGACGTTGACTTCGGATGTCGCCAGTAGTTTCATGGTCGAATACAGCGTTGTTGTTTTGCCAGAGCCGGTGGGCCCCGTGACCAGTATGATGCCGTTGGGCCGCGTGGTCATCGTGTGCCAGCGATCGAGATCTTCGCCGTGAAGACCCAATTCACTGAAGCTACGCAGTAGTACCTCCGGATCAAAAATCCGCAGGACAAATTTTTCGCCGAAAGCGGTTGGTAAGGTCGATAGACGCAGTTCGACTTCGCTGTTGTCGAATCGCCTGGTTTTAATGCGCCCATCCTGGGGTTTTCGTTTCTCGGCGACATTCATTCTTCCCAGAATTTTTAGTCGCGAAGTCACGGCCATGCCGACGGCGGCTGGGAGTTCGTAAACGTGGTGAAGAACGCCATCGATGCGAAAGCGCAGTTTGCAGACCTCCCGGCGTGGTTCAATGTGGATGTCACTGGCGCGTTGGTCGAAGGCGTACTGCAACAGCCAATCCACAATATTGATGACGTGCTCATCATTGGCCTCGGGATCTTTGAGCTCGCCCAACTCGAGTAACTGCTCAAAGTTGGTTGTCATCGATTGTTTTCCGGCTATGTTGCTGGCACCGAAAACCGATTTGGAAAGACTGTAAAACTCAACCGTGTAGCGTTTTATATCCGCCGGGTTGGCAAAGACTTTTTTCAGGGGCTTTTTGGTAATGTGCTCGACTTGATCTTCCCAGCCACTCATGTAGGGCTGGCTAACTGCCACCGTCATTGAATCGTGGGCGTTGCTAACACAGAGAATGCCGTGGCGCTTGGCGTAGGCGAAGGAGATGGCCTCGGTGACTCCACTAACGTCGATTTTTAATGGATCAATGTGAAATAACGGTAACTTCACCTTATCCGCCAACCATTGGCAAAGTAGCGGATCCGTTAACTTCTGGCCTGTCTTGCCGCGGTCGTCCAGCGCCAAACTTGCCAGATAATTGAGGGGGTGGATGCTGAGCTGTTCGCGCGTTCGCGCGTTACTGGTAACTGTATTGGCATCTTTCTGCGTTAGACGCTGGTCTTTGACCAGCTCTTCCAACACGTTGCTGATATCTAATCTTCGATCAACCACAGGCAGTCTCTATTTTTTTCAATCTTCTAAGGTCGCTCATTATCCAAGTCTGTTAAAGGTCCTGTTTATTCTGAAAAATACTACTTGCTGACGAGCGGCTTGTGGGCTGTATGCTGAGATGGCGAGTCTTCACGGCGTATTTGAAATCTCGAGGTGTTCTTTACTTTCGTCTCAGTGGTAATTGCAAGTTGGCGGCAATCCAGGTGTATCGTTCTGAGCAAAGACTATTTCAGGTAAATATCGTTCCCGATAAGACGGGCATGCTCAACGTTTTACGGGTTCAGTTGAGGGCGATTTCCTGATGATTTGCTTGCTTAAAAATACGGCGCCAACCAATAACCACGCCAGTACAAAATAATCTCGCCATATCAAGTAAGGCGTATTGCCCCGCATGGGTATAATTTCCCCAGTTAGATTGGTGCGCACAAATTGCTCACTGCGATTGATCACTTGCCCCGTCGGAGAAATAATTGCGCTGACTCCGTTATTCGTTGCCCTCACCACGTAGCGCCCTGTCTCGATAGCGCGCATTCTGGCCATGTGAAAGTGTTGCAGAGGACCGATGGATTTTCCAAACCAAGCGTCATTACTCAGTGTCAGGATAACGTGGCTTTCTTTGGCGAGCATGGCCACCAGGTTTGGATAGGCAATTTCGTAACAGATTGAGCCGGCGATGCGATATTTTCCATTATGGATAGCCGGTTGTTGATTGCCACCCTTGGAAATAAATGATGTCGGTAGGTTAAAAAAGGCAATGAGTCCTCTGAGCCAGGTTTCTAAAGGAACATACTCGCCAAAGGGGACCAGACGCTGTTTATGATAAATTCCTTCGGCCTCTCCCAAGGCAATAATACTGTTGAAGTATTTATTGTGTTCAACGTCGTCGTAGAGTACACCTGTGAATAAACTCGTTTGGGTTTCCTTTGATCGTTGATCTATTGACTGAATGAATGTCTCGGCTGCTGAGAAAGTTTCTGGTATGGCCGCCTCTGGCCATATAATCCAATCCAGTTTCCATAATTCTTCGGACAATGCGTCCAGTATTTCCACCGTGGGTTGGCGAAATTCTGGATCCCACTTCAAATGCTGGGGAATATTCGGCTGTACGACCCCTACTTTGATGGCCTCGCCGGCGCTATCCGTCCACTGGATCCCTCTGAGTGCCGAACCCTCCACCCAAAAAATCATCACGGTAATTACGCAAAGCCATCGGATATTGGCCGCCGTCTTCTTTTGAATCAATATCGCGGCGGCGCTGGCAGTAAAGACGGTCAATAAACTGACGAATAATATACCGCCGACCGGTGCCCAGCCCACCAGTGGATTATCCAACTGACTATACCCAATAAATAACCAGGGAAAGCCAGTCAATAACCAGGTTCTTAGCCATTCGCTAAACACCCAGATAATGGGAATTCCAACTAGACTACGTAACGTCCCCTCTTTGAAAAACCCCAGACCGTAGAATGGTGCCGCGAACAAAAAAGCCACAAACACTATAAAAATACTGGTTAGCGCTAACGCTAGGGGAAGAGAGCTCGATCCATGCTCGTAAATGCTGACAAATACCCAGGATACACCGATGCCAAAATATCCCAAGCCATAGCTAAACGCATAAATTAGGCAGCGATTTTTTGACCCGGCCGAATGTAATCCGGTTATTAATCCAGCTAAGCCCAGTAGACTTAACCAAGAGATTTGGAAAGGTGCAATGCCGAAAGGCGTCAGCACTCCGGAGACAAAGCACAGAAGAATGGCCAGTGCCGGATGCATGGGTTAAGAGGAAGGTTCTGAAAGTGTCAACCGCAGGAGGTGAATTTGGCGGCTATCAGCGTAGAGTACTCGAAATTGAAAGTTGCCAATTCTCGTGGTTTCGTTGCGACGAGGTAAGTGCCCAAATGCCTGCATGATCAAGCCGCCAATGGTGTCAAATTCTTCCTGACTGAGCTTGCTGTTAAAGTACTTATTGAATTCTTCAATGGTTGTCAGCGCTTTGACGATGTAGTCATCGTCAGCCACTTTGCGAATAAAAACATCGACGTTATCTTCATCGGTTTCGTCACTGATTTCGCCAACAATTCTCTCTAGAATATCTTCGATAGTGATGAGCCCTGAAATCCCACCGTATTCGTCGATGACGAGCGCCATGTGATAGCGGTTTTCACGGAATTCACGCAGTAAGACATTCAGTCTTTTACTTTCCGGAATGATGGTCGCTTGTCGGATCAGGGATTCTAGCGAAAAATCTTGGCATCCCTGCAAGATGAGAATTAACAAGTCCTTTGCCAATAAGATTCCCTTAATATCATCGCCATTTTCACCGATGATAGGGAAGCGCGAATGGCCGGAGTCAATGATCTTGGGAAGGGATGCCTCAGGGGTATCGTCGATCTTGACGGTAACCATTTGAGAGCGGGGAATCATGATTTCCCGAGCGTGCAAGTTGGAAACATCCAGCGCACCTTGGACAATTCCATAGACCTCTTGATCCAGTAACCCATTTGAAGCTGCATTGCGGATGGTATCTAGCAGTTCTTTCTGGGATTGGGGTTCACTGGAGAAGGTAGCGGTAATTCTTTCCAGCCAGGTTTTTTCCGGCTCGTTACTTGAGGGTTCGTCGTTCATGCAGATCGAACAGTAATTAATGAGTGCTAGATGTTAGCAGTCGATAGTTAATCAGTCTACTAGTGAATCTAGCCTGAGAGCTCGTCTGTTGTCTGCGATCGATATGGATAGCCGTGGGTTGGCTGAAGTTTTCACCCAGACGCTCGTAGGGTTGTTGCCGCAGAGCATGTTGTTAGTGGCGCGTCGACCGCCAGCAGAGAGCCTATCTTATTGGTGATGTGCCCCACATTTTGGAGTACTCTTTACAGTAGAACACTATGGATTTGAAGTTGGCGATATCTTCACCACTAATTCCGGAGAGTTCAATTTTCTCGGCCCCCTTGAATTTGTCTAACAACTTTATCTTGGTCGCTCCACTAGTGGCATTATCTTTGGTAATCTCATCCGCGGACATGGGCGACAAATAAATCATGACATCCGGCCCCTTAGAGGTTTTAAAGTTTTCACCTAACTCTAGATAAGTTGCCCCCCCTTCGTCGACGATCTTCCAATCTCCATGCAAGGAAGGCGAAAAAGGCGATGAAGAATAGGCTTTTAACTGTCCTTGGGCGAGAATCTCTGCATCTGCCCAGCCGAAGAGACTAAAGCTCAATAACAAAGTAATGATAAAAATATGTTTTTTCATAGTAAAAATTCTCCTAGATATTTGCTTGGATCGTATGATTATTGCAAAACAAATCTAACATGAACACAAGTACTCTGTCGTAGAAATGCGGCTGACAAAGCGGGACGGTTAGTTCCGTGTAAAAATTAATTTTCGTCCGCCCAGGGGTATCAAAATTGTCCATGCTTTCGGTTCTTGGCTTATTCAGCATAGGGGTGTTTGCAATTACCAGTGTTATTGCGACTCAGAATAAAAATCTCGATATTTTCAGCGTTATATTCCTTGCTGCCGTCGCCGCGTTGGGCGGAGGCACTATCCGAGATATTATCTTGGGTGTTGATCCTATATTTTGGATTGGCGATCTGTGGTTTTTATGGATAGTTGTTGGCACCGCACTAGTGGCTTTTTTTATTATGCGTCGCCTGTCTAACCGGAATGCGCTACTTTTATATTTGGATGCCTTGGGGATATCGCTGTTTTCGATCACAGCGGCGGCAAAGACTTTCGGCTTGGGGCATAGCGGTTCGGTGGCGGTAGTAATGGGTCTGATTACAGCTATTTTTGGAAGTATATTAAGAGACCTGCTAGCGGGTAGCCCCTCTTTACTGCTACGCAGGGAGATGTACGCCACTCCCGTTCTTCTGGGATTATGCATTTATGCGGCATTGGAATCATTTCTGGCTAATCCAGAGCTCACTATTCCCTTTTGCATCACTATGACTTTTTGTTTTCGGGCGGCGGCCATTCACTTCCATTTACAGTATCCTCACTGGTTATGCAGCCGTTAAGCTGCACAAATAGTTGCCTTTTCCGTTTTGCACGGCCGTGAAGACATACTGAGTAAGGGGGCTTGTGAAGGGTACCCTGAGATTTCAAATATTCGGAGGCAAGAACTGAGGATCGTTACCTCTTGACCTCGCTTCTTTCTACCTCCTCGCTACATGCTCGAAAGGCAAAGCGGAGTATTCGGGGAATTATTTAAAATGGACCTGAAATCCCAGGGGTGTTTTTTTATGGTCAATTGGTGATAACTGTTGGTGTAGTTAGGTCTACTTGCTTCAGAGTGGGGGATTTATTCCGCCTCGACAATCTCCAATAACTCGACTTCAAAGATCAGAGTAGCGTTGGGTCCAATAGCTCCGCCTGTACCGCCAGGGCCGTAGGCAATATCGGATGGAATCACCAATTCCCACTTATCGCCCACATTCATCAACTGCAGCGCTTCTACCCAGCCGGGAATCACTCCGTTA
The DNA here is from genome assembly GCA_047634655.1 of Cellvibrionaceae bacterium. Lineage (GTDB taxonomy): Bacteria > Pseudomonadota > Gammaproteobacteria > Pseudomonadales > Cellvibrionaceae > CANLBN01. Next base: position 13,798 of record JBLIHY010000038.1, on the reverse strand, counting down.
ACGGGGAAGGTGGCGGGCTCGCCGCGATCGTAAGAGCTATCGAATACGGTTCCATCGATCAGAGTTCCCTTGTAGTGGACGGATACCGTGTCTTCAGCGGTGGGAATGGAGCCATCGCCAGAGGCTATCTCCTTGTATTGCAAGCCGCTTTCTGTCGTTACCACACCTTCTTTGTCTTTGTTGGCGGCCAAATAGCTCATGCCCTCTTCCTTATTTTCCCCCGAAGCTTCTGCCTGGGCTTTTTCCTGCTCTGCGCGCAATTCTTCCTGACGTTTCTGACCACGTTCTTGCATAATAGCAATAGTATCTTGAATCTCTTCCTGGGAAAGTCTGGATTCTCTCCCCGCCATTACATCTTCGGCGCCCAAATGCAGAGCGTCGATGTCTAATTCCACTGAATCGCTTTTGAATTGCCGAGATAGGTTGCTGCCGACCATGTAGCTCAGGCGTTGATCAATGGTACTGAGAGCCGGTTTTTCAACTACTGATTCTTCAACCGCTGATTCTGCTGGTTCTTCACCGCAAGCCGCCAAGGCCAGCGTCGCCACAAAACTCAATAAATATTTACGTCCGTAAATCATATGTTTATCCTACTGTTTAACTTAGCTTGTAACAAAGTAAGCTTGTTGTCATGGCGAGCAATTCACTCATGGCGCATACACAAATAACTAACCGACAATGTTACCCCAAAGTCCTTTAGATAGATACCTCGAGACCTTCGCCACGCGATGCTATTTATCCCCGCTGATTAATCCACAATCTAGCTTCCTCGCTCATTACACGATTAGCTCGCAGAGAGAACGCACGTCCTTAGGAGAGTCAATAGGTCTTTCAAAGTGCAGGCCGGGATTATTATCTTTTTTTCAGAAAAAAACATCCGAGAACTATTAAGGTTGGCGCAGATAATGATTATTATTAGCTTTGAATAATGCGATATTTTAGCGGAGTTAACTAATGGCAAAAAGAACCGTCGACCCAATTACAATGCTGGAAAAACAATTGGTTAAGCTGGACAACAGTTTAGTTAAGGCACACATTTCGAAAGTGACTAAACTAGAAAGGTCACTCTCCAACACTGCCGCCAAAATAGAGAAGCTAAGGGCTAAAATTGCTTCTTTCAGCGACAAAAAAACGGCCGCTGCTGTTCGTCAAAAGGCTTTCGCGAGGGAAACACTCGCCTCACTAAGAGATGAGATCTCTATCACTAAAGCTGCTCTAAAAGCTGCTAAAGTTGCACAAAAGCATAAAAATCTTTTGATTAAGACGGCCGATCAAGAGGCCAAAAAGCTATCTGCCAAAAAGAAGACTAAAAAGAAACGTGTGTCTAAGACGGCCCTTAAAAAGCGTGTCAAATTAGCTGCTGTCGAGCAGGCATTAACCGCGAACTTATCAAAACCGATTGTTAAACCTACGGTTAAGTTGGGAAAAACCTGGAAACCGCAGACGGATACAACGAAAGCTAAAGTCACTCCAGTAGCGACACAGCAAGATCAAAAAATTCCGAAACTCCCCAAACTTGAGATTAGCACGGCAAGTGAGCAGCCAGTGTCTGAAACAAGTGTCGTTCGCCCAAAAAGTCAAGCAATCAAAACCAGCCAGAAACTTCTGAAGCCCACCGTTCCAAAGCCGATAGTTCCGAAGATACAGAGAACGGAAAATACCCAATGAGGTCAGGACCATCTTCTGACAAGCCGACTAAAACTGCCAAGGCGGCGGCTATTGGATCTATCGAAACAAACAAAACACTGCCAATTGTTAAATCTCCAAGCTAAGCGGGTTTATGTGGCTGATGAGCTTGAGGAAATCATTTCTCGAGAGCGAGTGGCTGGAGTCCAGAGCTGGCCGAGAGGACATTGGGTTGTCCGGATATTTATGGGCTGACCTAAACGCGTTAAAGAATCTATTCTAGACTGGGTTAGTTAGTAGGCCTGCTTTCAAACCAGCAGTAGTCCCAAGCCGTAAAGTGCCAGGCCAATTATCACTAATTTAGTGACTGTGTACAGTTTTCGGTTCCATTTTTTAAAGCGCCTCAGCAAACGTTTATAGGCATTGAGGAATTTGCCAAACTTATTTCCCCAGCCCGTGTATTGGCTATCGAGGTTATCAACTGAAAACAAACGATTAAAAAACCAACCAAAAGCGTAGTAAGCTTTTTGGACGAATTTACTATAAAGGGGCCTGTCGATGTCGGTCATCAGAATAATGCGTGGCTCATCGGAATCGTTATAAGCCGAGTGTAAGTAAGTCTCGTCGAAGAGAATGCTCTCTCCGTCTCTCCAGGGATAATGTTGACCATTGACCATTAGGCCGCAATCTTCTCGATTTGGTGTGCTTAACCCCAGGGAATACCGCAGAGTAAATGCGAAAGGATCGTGGTGGTTGTTCAGTTTTTTCCCGGGGTTCAGGCAAGCAAATAATGCCATGCGCATCGTCGGAACTTGTTCGATTAAAGCCATGGTTTTTGGCGCCAGTTGATAAGCTGACGGAATTTTATTGCCGTAAATCTTTAGATAAAAGCTGGTCCAGCGATTGTCTTTGTAGAAGCTACTGCCGGGCAGGTCGTCCGCTTTAATATCGATGAATCCCTTTTCATACAATTGCAGTGCCTCTTCGCGAATGACCTGCCAGTTATCCTCAATAATTTTTAATTCGGGAAAGGAATCTGTGCTAATTTTTGCCGTTGTCGGAACTTTGGACAGCAGGTAAGCGGGGATATTGAAAGGCACCATGAAGGTTGAAAAATCACTTAGTTGGCGCTTCCATTTAAAGTTAGCTTTGTTGCGTAAGCGGATAAAGAGGATGCTGCCTATGTAAGTGGCGAGCATCAAAAAAATAATCTTCATTCGGAATGTCTCATTATGAAAACCGGCAAGGTCTTAAACGGCCAAAGATTAACTTGGCTTGCCGCTGTTGATTCCACAGCTTGACGAGGTACAGCGTGTGCCAATCGTAGACTAAAGAGCGCGTAACAGCTGGGGGAAGTAGTCGGAGAAACTATCTGTTTTATCGCCGGTTGACCATCGACTAGGCAGCCATGGAATTCATCTGCTGCGCCGGCAGACATCATTCGGAGTATATAACCTCGAGAAATTTGCCTGGGGCGTATGATTTAACAGCCGTCTGATAAATCTGTGTTTCGCGATGGTTGTTATCAAAAGTTAAGGCCACTAAATATCCTTAGAGTTCGTCGAGTTGCAGTTCCAAGTCGTAATCGATAATAACTGGGAGATGCGAAGAAAACGTCTGTTTTTTGTAAATCATGGCATATTCAACACGATTTTTCAGGCTAGCTGACGCAATTTGTAAATCAGTTCGCCACGCTTCGCCTTCGTCAATACTGCCGCTAGGCCACCAGGAAAATTCATCTTTATCGGAGTTGGCTTGTCGAAAGGCATCGACATAACCAATATGCGGCAGTTGCTTCATCCATTGCTGCTCCTCTAACAAAAAGCCAGACTGCTCTTGTTGAACCGTCCAATCGGACACATCGGATTTGTCCGGTGCAATGGCCCAATTACCACAAAATATGAAATCTCGCCGTTTGCGAGATATTTTAATTAGGTGTGCTTGCAAGTCGTCAAAAAACTTTGTTTTGACTTCTTGAGATTCGATACTATTCTGAGCAGATGGTGCCAGTAAGGAGCCGACGCTAAGATTTTCAAAGTCAGCCTGAAGATAACGGCCTTCCATATCTGCACCATTGGAAAAGCCAAAACCATAGATTAATGCTTTGGGCATTGCTCGGGTGTAGATAGCAACACCGTTATAATGCTTAACGCCAGAATCAAAAAAGTATGCTTCATAGCCGTCTAAATGAAAAAGGTTTGTGTCAGTTTCTCGTTCAAGACAGCGAAGATCTTGTAGGCAGATGATGTCGGCATCCTGACTATTCAACCATTCATAAAGACCGCGATCCGCCGCTTGATGCAAGCCATCTACACTGAGGCTGATAATACGCATGTAATAAATCCTTAACAGTATAAGTCTGTATGATAACCAATCAGTAGAGATTACAGCAATGATTCCCATATAAAATATTATTGTTGGCACCGCCCCTTACCGGAATGGCGATTACCCGCTGCATTCTCTTGCCAATCTTACCAAGTGAACAATCGTCGTTAAAATTAAATTAATTCATTGAAATTTTACCTGGGTTATAAGGCATGCCTATTCAAGATTACCAAAAACAATTTATTGAACTGGCTATAAAGCACAATGTCCTGTCCTTTGGTGAGTTTACTTTGAAGTCGGGTCGCGTTAGCCCATATTTTTTTAATGCAGGCCGTTTCAATACCGGTAATAGCCTTCTTGCCTTGGGCCAGTTTTACGCTCGCGCCTTGATCGACCGGGATTTGGACTTTGATTTGCTTTTCGGCCCCGCCTATAAGGGAATTCCGCTTGCGACGGCAACAGCGACGGCTTTGGCTGGACAGTATTGTCGAGATTATCCCGTTTGTTACAACCGCAAAGAGGCCAAAAATCACGGGGAAGGCGGAGTACTGGTGGGAGCGCCTCTCTCGGGACGCGTAGTTATTGTCGATGATGTTATCACGGCCGGTACCGCAATCCGCGAGGTAATGAACATTATTGAAAGCGCTAATGCGCAAGCGGTAGCGGTTATCATTGGTCTTAATCGCCAGGAAAGAGGGCTGGGCAAGTGCTCTGCTATTCAGGAGGTAGAACAATATTCCGGCATTCCGGTACTTAGCATTATCAGCTTGGACGATGTCATTGCCTATCTGAGCACAAAATCCTCGATGAGCCTACCTCTAGACGCCATGCTACGCTATCGTGAGAGTTATGGAATCTATTAAATTTCTGGTTGGATGGATTAATTTTGTGAATAAGAATTAATTCATTAGGCTGACAACTAACTAAATGGTTCGCCCGAACATTTTACTGGCTCGCGTAAATGAAACACTTTTCCGTACCCCATCTCCCACCATATTAACCACTTCAGCAGCTTCCGGGATTATAATGAAGGAATTTATATATGTTAGATGGTCGAATTAACATGATTTCAGCATTGTGTCAGGGCAAATGTTCGCTCGTGCAAGGGTCTCGTAGTGATAGACCTTCAACATTAAGGAAGTTATAGCAGGCAGTTTTCGTAAGTGCGTTGATATTGGTGTAACAAAATCATCGCTATTTGTGCAAAGGCCAATGGGTAAAAATATGCGTTCAATGATACAGATAAGCCTGGTTTCTCTCTGTTTGCTGCTTACCTTTTACGCTAAAGCAGGTGAGCCGCGTTTTTATCGTTATACCGCCGATAATGGCGTCATGGTTATTAGCTCCAGGATTCCGGCTCGTTACGTTGTCGGTGGTTACGATGTTATTAGTCAAGATGGCCGCCTCCTTAAGCGTGTGTCGCCCGAGCTATCTTTGGAAGAGAAGCAACGGGTTGACAGGAAAAAAAAGGAGCGCGCCCATTTTCGAGCCTGGGATGAAGAATTATTGCTGCTTTACAGTCGCTCTAGTGACATTGAGGCCGCAAAAAAACGTAAGCTATTGGCCATTAAAAACGATTTGGAACTTGTTTCGCGAAATATTGAGAAAATCGATGAAGAAATCGATCGATATCAAAATATGGCTGCCGACGACGAACGTATTGGCAGGGAAGTTTCTACAAATTTTTTCAACAACATAGCGATTTTGAAGCAAGACCGCAGCCAGGAGGAAAAGAGACTGCAAAAAAAACTCGAGGAAGAACAAAAAATTACTGAAAGGTATGACAGGGATATCGATCGTTTCAAAAAAATAATGTCAGAGTAATCCCAGCAGTTCTACCATTGGCGTCAAGACATTCCCCGTGTATCACGCTCGTGGCGTTGTTATGAAAAAATTTGCCATTAGGGCCGCCCACTGATCTTCCCAAGATTCTGTAGGTAGCCGCTTAAATTCACTGCGTACAAATTGGGCAATCCTGCCCTCCGCCAAAGCCAACATACAATTAGCCGCTATATTTGCCGGCATCCGCGTACCCACATGCTCTTTAATTTCGGCCTCGCGCAACATTTGCTTCAGTTGTGTTTCCAATCGATCAAAAAACTGCATTATTCGCTGTCGCAAACGCTCGGTTTCACCAGTGATCGCATCGCCGGTAAGTATGCGTGTGATCCCTGGGTTACGCTCAGTGAAGGTTAATAGCAAAAGTAAAATTTGCTCACAGCGCGACTGAATGTCGGAGTCATTACTGTTGATCAACGTCACTCTAGAGAAAATCGTCTCCTCGATGAATTCAATCAACCCTTCGAATATCTTGGTTTTGCTGGGAAAGTGTCGATAGAGCGCAGCTTCAGATACGCCCACCTTGGTTGCTAGAGCAGCAGTGGTGATGCGCGCACCGGGAGATTCTTCTAGCATCTGCGCCAGACACTCTAATATTTGCTGCCGACGAGGAGTCGTAGTACGGGGTTTTTTCATAGTCGTTTATGTCAAAAATGCTTGGACCGCTTCGCGGTTACCGATTGGCAGTTGCTTTGCCACTTTTTTATAATCCCGATAACTACTTGGTTTATGGACTGAGTAGGAGTGCTCCCTCCTCTTCCCGCGAGACAGGTGAGTATGTCAAATGTGCCAAGGGTACGTTTGACAGCGGTAGCGCGCTCGGGTTATGAGATACGGGAAAGTATTTCACGTGCGCTGCTTTACTAATATCGAGGTCTTGGTTTGCGCGAAATTCCCAGTTGTAGATCACTCTGGTGAGTAGAGCGTTCCACAAGGTGCCGATGGCGTAAATTGCTAGCTATGTCGCTAGATCAAAATAAGGTTATAACTTACGGGGCTCGCCAGCAGGTGCTAGGTAGAAACTCTTGCCACATGCCCCCGCTAACTTAGTGGATGCTAACGGGTAAGCATAAACCACATCAAGAGCAGTAGAACTGGTTTTTCGCCGCAATTTGCAATTACTCGTCCCGATTGGTGATCAATGTCCCGACTCCCTGGTCAGTAAGCACTTCCAGCAGCACAGCGTGAGGTACGCGACCATCGATGATATGGGCGCTGGCAACCCCCGATTCGACGGCGTTTAAAGCGCAGGTGATCTTGGGAAGCATGCCGCCGTAAATTGTGCCATCCGCTATCCATTCATTCACTTGCCGGATACTCAGCCCCGTCAACAAGCGACCATTTTTGTCCTGCAACCCGGCTACGTTGGTCAATAGCATAAGCTTCTCGGCTTTCAAAACTTCGGCAATCTTGCCGGCCACCAAATCCGCGTTGATATTGTAGGAAGTGCCTTGCTCATCTACTCCGATGGGCGCAACAACTGGAATGAAATTTTTCTGTACCAGGGTATCGATGATTTCAACATCGATTGATTTTACTTCGCCCACCTGACCAATATCGATAATTTCAGTCGCTTTTATTTCGGGATGATCGCGGTGGCTGGAAGGTTTGAGAATCAGCTTGCGGGCGGTAATCAGCTGTCCATCCTTGCCGCTGATCCCAACTGCTCGGCCACCATTTTGATTGATTAAATTTACAATTTTTTTATTGACGCTGCCACCCAGTACCATTTCCACTACATCCATAGTGGCCTTATCGGTCACTCGCATACCGTCGACAAATTGCGACTGAATGTTGAGTTTATCCAAAAGCTGGCCAATTTGAGGGCCGCCACCGTGGACCACTACCGGATTCATTCCCACCAGCTTCATTAACACAATGTCCCGCGCAAAGTCATTTTGCAGAGTCTCGTCCACCATGGCGTTGCCGCCAAACTTAATGACTATGGTTTTCCCGGTGAAACGTTGAATATAGGGCAAGGCTTCAGTGAGCACCTGGACGGTGCGCATCGCGTTTTCTCGATTCAATGACATACCAACTAAAAGTCCAATAAGAGAGTTTGATCGATTTTATAAAGTTCGCGCTTGAAAAGTGCCTTCAGTTGTTCGATACCCGATTTATTTTCGGCCTCAAAGCGCAGGGTTAGATCAGGTGCTGTATTTGAGGCGCGAACCAATCCCCAGCCTTCGGTGAAATCAACGCGTAGCCCATCAATAGTAATTTTTTCCCCAGAGGCGAAATCCCCGTGATCAATTAGCTGTCTCACGATGGAAAATTTTTCTTCTTCTGAGACTCTGACTCGAATCTCTCCGGTCGTATAACTGGATGGTAAGTCACTTAGCATATCGTCGAGACTCTGGCCCTGTGAAGTCATAATTTCCAACAAGCGGGCGGCTGCGTAGATGCCATCGTCAAAACCGAACCAGCGTTCCTTAAAAAAGATATGACCAGAGAATTCGCCAGCCAGGATAGCACCGGTTTCGTGCATTTTGGCTTTTATATTGGCATGACCTGTTTTCCAGAGGATGGGTCGGCCGCCATAGCGCTCGATGATCGGCGACAGATGTCGGGTACTTTTGATATCAAAAATTATCTTGCAGCCGGGATGACGCGATAATACATCGCGAGCGAACAGTATGAGCAATTGGTCTGGCCAGACGATTTTTCCAGAACGGGTAATGGCTACCAAACGATCGCCGTCACCATCCAGAGCAATACCAATATCGGCTTTTTCCTCGATAACTTTTTCAATAAGTGCTTGTAGATTGATCGCCGCAGACGGATCTGGATCGTGGTTCGGAAAATGGCCATCAAATTTACAGAACAATGGGCTCACTCTACAACCCAATGCGCTCAGCGCTTTTGGCGCCAACTCGCTGGCAGCGCCGTTAGCCGCATCGACCACCACATGCAGATTGGTGCGTGCAGTGAAGTCTTTCGATAATTTTTCAAGGTAATCATCCATGAAGAATTGCGTTTCGATATGGCCGGCTTCGCCAGCAGACGATACGGCGAATCGTCCCTCGAGGATTCGCTCTCTCAAGCGTTTTATATCTGCTTCGACCAGACTATGTTTGTTCAGAATTATCTTAAAACCGTTGTATTCTCTAGGGTTGTGACTAGCGGTGACAATAACCCCACTGTGGCATCGATCGCTAAAGAAACAGGCAAAATTCAACAGAGGCGTTGGGACTAATCCTGTGTCAATGACATGGCAGCCGGTTGTGATAATGCCCTTGATTAAGTGGTCACGCAGTGCCGGCGAATGCAAGCGGGCATCATGGCCTATCAACAAACAACTCTCCCCCTGCTCCAGTGCCTCGGTAGCAATAGCCTTGCCTAGAGACTCGACAAATTCGAGGCTGAGATCTCGGTCGGCATTTCCACGAATGTCGTAGGCTCGAAAAATGTGTTCGGGAGCTTGCGAATTTTGGCTATTTACGGGAGCTGAATATGTTTTCTCCACAGACGAATTAACGGGACGGCCGCGCCGTCCTCCAGAGGGGTCGTTATCCGCCGGAGTATTTTCGTTCACATCAATCCCTTATATTTGAATTCAGATAAATAGGGTTTTTCAAATTAGATTGTACTTTTTTGTGATTATTTGACGGACAGGTATTGATTTTCGCAGCATTCAATTTGCCAGCAGTTGCCGGGTATATTGGCTTCCTAGCGGTTAAAGCGTTTTCTCGCGCCCATACTCAAAGCAATCGACTAGGGCTGTAGGCCGATTTTCTGCACTAATTGCATTCGACGCAAGCTTCCATGCCATTGACTGACGTATACACCGCGACGTTTCCATACTCGTTGACGTCCAAAGGACAGCGATCACTTTTTCAATTCCCGTCTTCGAATGTGTTCCTCCCACAGCAACACCCGATGCTACCGTTGTTGTTGCGGCGAAAGCGCTCTTCCCCACCTTTGCCCTGTGGTCGTCATTATTGTTAATCATGATCGAGTATTTTCGGTCGATAGAGCCTTACTAATATATTCGATAATTTCCTGAGCGAGCTGGGTTTTGCTGTTTTCGGGTAAATTAATTTCCTTATCCCGGGTCAACAATGCCACCCGGTTGTAATCGCTGTTAAAACCGAATTCCGGGTCGGATATATCGTTGGCGATAATCATATCCAGATTTTTGCGTTGCAATTTTCGGCGAGCATAGTCGATAACTTGTTGGGTCTCGGCAGCAAAGCCGACCACGAATGGACGATTTTGGTGAGCGGCGATATCGGCGACAATATCCGCTGTCTTCACCAGTTCTATAGTCATAGTATCGCCACCGCTTTTTTTGATTTTTTGTTGAGATATTCGCACGGGTCGATAGTCGGCGACGGCTGCCGAGGCAATAAAAATATCACAATCCGTTAGTTGTCCCAGGCAGGCGGTGTACATTTCCTCCGCTGAAGAGACATCGATGCGTTCGACGCGCTCCGGCGTGGCCAGTGCGGTTGGACCACTGATCAGAATCACTTTGGCCCCGGCGTCTCTGGCGGCTCGCGCGAGTGCGTAGCCCATCTTGCCGGAGCTGTGATTGCTGATATAGCGCACCGGATCAATGGCCTCTCGGGTTGGCCCGGCGTTAATAACGACGGTTTTGCCGTCCAGCAGGCGGTTCTCAAATAAACCGGCGATCCCCTGCGCCAGGTCTTCGGGATCGGACATGCGACCGAAACCGACATCGCCACAAGCTTGGCTGCCGCGCTCCGGCCCCAGTATATGGACACCGCGCTCACGCAAAATGGCCTGATTGTGTTGCGTGGCCTGGTTGTGCCACATGGCTTGGTTCATGGCCGGAGCCACCGCCAGCGGGCAGCGGCGCGCCAGGCAGACAGTGGTCAGTAAGTCGTCGCCCTTACCCTGTGCCAGTCGCGCTAGCAAGTCGGCACTAGCTGGAGCGATCACCATCAAATCGGCCCAGCGCGCTAACTCTATATGGCCCATGGCCGCTTCCGCCTCTGAATTCAATAAGTCGGTGTGAACGCTGTTGCCAGATAGGGCCTGTAGAGTGAGTGGAGTGATAAACTCCTGTGCGGCTTCGGTCATAACCACTTGTACATCGGCACCGAGGTTCTGTAGTCGACGCACCAATTCGGCGCTTTTATAAGCGGCGATGCCACCGGAAATTCCTAAGAGGATACGTCGACTGGTGAGCTTTCCCGAGGAATTAATCATAAGTTATAGTGGTTATCATTTAGGGGGGTGGCCCGTATCTTTTCCGGGTTAGCCTAGTTTCGTAAGGAGCCTTAAGATATCATTTTATTCGACTGAGGCAAAAGTCGCTTTTAAGCATTATCAAGGATGAAAAGTCATGGCAATTACCGATTGGCATTTGGCGGAAAGGCCGAGGGAAAAACTCATTCAGCAAGGCGCCCAAGCACTTTCTGACGCCGAACTTCTGGCTATTTTTCTGCGAACCGGTTGTGCGGGTAAATCTGCTGTCGATTTGGCTCGAGATCTATTGCAGCAGTTTCAAGGATTGCGGCCGCTACTCGATGCAGACCAGAACCAGTTCTGTAGAGCCAAGGGTCTGGGCACCGCAAAATTCGCCCAGTTGCAAGCTGTGCTGGAAATGTCTCGCCGGCATCTCCTGGAAACTATTCGCCGCGAGCAGATTTTCAATTCAACTCGCGCGGTTAAAGATTACCTAACGGCTCAGCTGCGCCACCAGCAGAGGGAAGTTTTTTCGGCTATTTTCCTCGATAATCAGCATCGCCTGCTCTGCTATGAAGCCCTGTTCTACGGTTCCATTAACTCCGCACAAGTTCATCCGCGAGAAGTGGTAAAGCGGGCGTTATTTCACAATGCGGCGGCGTTGATTCTGGCTCACAACCACCCTTCAGGTGTGGCTGAGCCCAGCGACTCAGATCGACATATTACGGAGCTATTGGAAAGAGCCTTGTCGGTCGTTGATGTCCGGGTACTGGATCATGTAGTCGTCGGAGAGGGTCCAGCGGTCTCTTTCGCCGAGCGTGGCTATTTATCGGCACCCTGAATCGCGATAGCAATGGTTTACGCTGAGTATTGTGACGTCAACCGTTAAATAATGAACGCGATGTCGCACCAAAAAACTGTTGCGCTAACTGCGCGACAGCTGAGAAAGTCAATAAACACAATTTTTTGATAACGCTTATGAGTAAATCTTTCGCTAACGAAGAGTTAGTCTCCTCTCCCTGCATTGCAATTTGTGCGCTCGACAAAAACGATATTTGTACAGGGTGCTACCGCAGCGCATCAGAAATCACTTCGTGGGTACAGATGACCCGGGAGGAGAAAATCAACACAATTCGATTGGCTTTAGACCGGGAGAAAAAGGCAGGCCTTTCCTCATAGGCGCATTCAGCCGTTATTGTTTAACATCTTGAAACTTGACTTTGGCGCGTTCGATCATGGTATTCGAAAGCTTTACCGTTTCGAATACGCAGTTTTCAATAGTGAAGCAGACATGTCCCTCGGGGATATTTTCCAGATATTCCATCATCAGACCATTCAACGTTTTAGGGCCGTTGGTTGGCAATTCCCAGCCCAGGTTACGATTGATATCGCGTATGGACATGCCGCCATCGATAGCGTAGTAATCGTTTTCCATCGTGGAAATTCCAGCGTATCCCGACTCTCCCAGATTGGTGGTAAATTCGCCGACGATTTCTTCTAATAAATCCGCCAGGGTTATCAGACCTTGGACTTCACCATACTCATCGACAACTAGCGCCATGCTGTGTTTTTGATTCTTAAACTGGATTAACTGTTTGTTTAAAGAAGTACTTTCCGGCACAAAATAGGGCTCTTGCAGATGAGTGCGAATATCTTTGTCAATATCGCCTTGGCCATTAGGCATAAATCGAGCGGTGAAGCGTAAATGGAGGATGCCGATGACATTGTTGATGTCGCCTTCATAGACTGGTAAACGCGTGTGGTCCGATGTCTCTAGTTGACGCAAGATGGTCTGCACATCGTCTTCCAGGTCGATGCCGACAACCTCGTTGCGTGGGATCATGATGTCTTCGACAGTAGCCTTTTCCAAATCCAGAATATTTAACAGCATATCCTGGTGATCGGGCGGAATGAGTCCGCCAGCTTCACCCACGACTGTTCGCAGCTCATCGGGGTCGAGGTGCTCGTGAGTCCGTTCTTTGGAGGGATCCACCCCAAATAAACGAGCCAGTCCGTTGGAAATGAAATTCACGATCCATACCGCCGGGTAAAAGATAAATAACAGTGGTTTTAGAATCCAGCTAAACGGGAAGGCCAGTCTTTCGGGGTGAAGCGCCGCGATGGTTTTGGGTGTGACTTCCGAGAAAATCAAAATGACCATTGTCAAAAGTACACCGGCTACCCATAAATAACTCTCGTCGTAGAAGCGAAGTGTAATCAGGGTCGCCAGCTGGGTGGCAAAGATATTGACCAGGTTATTCCCAATGAGAATTACACCGATAAGTCGATCGGGTCGTTTCAGCAAATAGGCCGCTCTTCTAGCACCTTTATGACCCTTTTTTTCCAGATGGCGCAGACGATAGCGATTCAGCGACATCATTGCCGTTTCTGAGCTGGAGAAAAAAGCGGATAGGAATATTAGAAAGGCAAGAAAACCGAATAAGATGCTCGGGGCAATATCGTCCAAAAAGGTGTTAACCCCTCATAGTTTATGGTGAAAAGCTATCTTAGCGAGTTTATTGTGATTAGCAATAAGCAATAGAAAGTAATGGGTGTACAAAAGACCAAGTTACGGCAGCGTTAACTTAGCGCTTACGCTGGCTATTTCGTACCTTCGGATTGGGAAAGGTTTGATTAATTGGCATTGGTTTTTTTTCGAAAATCGAAGACTCCATAGAGAGCAAGCTAGAGTAACAGAGAATAGGATCGCCGAGTTGCGATAGGGCAGGTTCATGTCCACATGAAAATTTATTTTTTGAGTCAGGCGTTGTTGCTGTCAGGGACAGCGGATGCTCAGACACACATCACACATCACACATCACACATCACACATCACACATCACACATCATTGAG
>JBLIHY010000037.1:0-20643 GCA_047634655.1 Cellvibrionaceae bacterium | reverse complement strand
CAACAGCGCGCCCAAGATTTTCCGTAACGCTGGCAATTTTTTGTTCGGGTAGCGTATCAAAAAGTCGATCGTTGAACGCGATTAGCCACGCTAGTTGAAATTCGGCTGTTACCGGCGTCAGACGATCTTGCTTGAGCAAGGCGCGTAAACAGTGTCCGCGGTTAATGGCCAACGCCATGCTGGCTTCCAGCTTTGCACCAAATCGGGTAAAACTTTCGAGTTCTAAAAATTGCAGATAATCCAATTTCATTCGCCCCGCCTCGGCTTTAATTCGCGGGTGTTGTGCCTGCCCACCAATGCGCGAGACCGAGCGTGCGATATCAATTGCCGGTCGAAAGCCGCCGGCAAACAAGGTTTGGTCGAGGTGGATCTGTCCATCGGTAATGGATATCAGATTGGTCGGTATGTAAGCGGCGATTTCCCCCTCAAGCGTTTCAATGATGGGCAGCGCTGTCATACTGCCGCCGCCTCGACTTGCGTTTAAACAGGTCGAGCGCTCCAGTAAGCGCGCGTGAACCGCGAAGATATCACCGGGATAGGCCTCTCGCCCCGGCGGGCGACGTAGCAGTAAGGATAATTCGCGATACTTTTTTGCGTGGGTACTGAGATCATCGTAGACAACCAGGGTATCGTATCCACGATGCATCCAGCCTTCCGCGATGGCGCAACCAGCAAAGGGCGCGAGGTGCTGTAGACCGGACAGGGCGCTGCCCTCTGCCACGACTACCGTTGTGTAATCCAGAGCGCCGAATTCGCGCAGGGTTGCGATGGTGGCGATGACTGCGGAGCGTTTTTGCCCGATCAGTACATACACGCAATACACGCCTTTGTCCCGTTGATTAATCACGGTATCGATTGCCACCGAGCTGCGACCCAGGCCCTCGTCGCCAATAATCAGCTGGCGCTGACCCTTGCCCATGGGAATGAGAGTATCGATGGCTTTGATTCCGCTGTATAAGGGACTATTGACAAATTCCCGGGCGGTAATTGGCGGCGATTCGGCTTCTACCGTTCGGTATCCGCTAATCTCACGGAGTGCGCCCAGGCCATCCAGTGGTGTGCCCAGTGAATCGACCACGCGACCGAGCAGGCCGTCGCCGACCGGAACATTGAGCGTGTGAGGCGTACGCTTTACCGAGGTGCCGGCGGTTAATCGTTCAGTCTGGGTCAGCAATACGGCTCCCAAGCTATCCTGGCTTAAATCGAGCACCATAGCGGTACTGCCGTCTTCAAAAATCAACATATCGTCGATTGCAGCGGAAGGCAGACCCGAAATCCAGGCGATGCCATCACCCAAGGAAACTACGTAACCGATTTCCTCAACGCGTAGGTGAAAATCATAGCTCTTCAGCCATGCCTTGCGTCTGTCATTCGAGTGATCTTGGAGTTCTACGTCAGTCATTGTTTCATTGGCTCTCATTTTGACTGTGCTGTCACGATTGGTCCTACTGCGATAGTTGGGTCTGTTTTGCCAAATGGCTCTGTTGTGAAAAATACCGTAACTCCTCGCCTAGACTGGCCTCCAGACGCCACGCTCCCATCTGGATGCGAATACCCGCAAGCAGGTCTGGAACTTGTCGAAAAACGACGGGTTGTTGCTGTGTCAAAATTTTGTTCAGGTTGGTTTCAAATTGATTCTTGAGTTCGTCGCTGAGTGGATAAGCACTGCTGACCACCAGAGCCGCTTTATCCCCTTGATCTGAATTGCCCAGCGCTTTCAGTTGGTGCTCGGTCAGTGCCAGTAAATCTTCGAAAACTAGACCTGCAATCCGTGCCTCCAACTCCGGAGAAGCCAGTCGCGACAACAATTTTGTGGCGAAATATGCTGCCTGATCAAAGGCACTTTGTTTCGCTTGATTGACCAGATCTTGCCGTTGGTGCGCGTCTTGGGCGCGGGCCTTTCCCCGCTGCTGCTCGATGTCGTCGTTCAATGCTTTTGCCAGCCGCTCCCGTTCGAGTGCAAAATCATCGCGCAGAGCCTGGCGCGCACGCAGCTTTTCGGCTTCCCAGTTGGTGAGCCTGTTTTTGTAACGCGCTTCGAGTGCTTGCGCTTCACCTTCCCGGGTTTCAGCTTCCGCCATTTGCTGTTTTATTTGATTCTGGCGTTTAACAATGACCTTCAAGACCGGCGTGTAAAAAAAGCGCTTCAACACCCACATTAATACCAGAAAATTGAGTATTTCCAATACGAATGTCGACCAATTCAGTTCCAAAACACGCGTCTCCTATGGCGATAATCCTGGATAGCCTTCATTGAGGCGATCCAAGGAGGTATTCCAGTAGAGGGTTGCGGAATAGAATAATCAGAACGATGACCAGCACGTATATTGCCAGCGATTCAATCATCGCCAGGCCAATAAACAGCGTGCGCATAATGGCGCGTTCGGACTCGGGCTGACGCGCCAGCGCTTCCATTGCACTGCTAATAGCGCGCCCCATGGCAAAGGCTGGCAAGATTACACCTATGGCAATACTGATAACGGCCGCCACTGTCGATGCTGTAATGAACAGAGTCATATCGGTCATTGAGTGTTCCTCCTAATTAGTATGGCGAGTGGTGGTGGTATGCGTATTTTTCGTCTTTGCAAGCGCTTCGTCGGTCTTGTGCGGAAGTGGAGATGAGCTCTTGGTTTGGCGTTGTTGCTGTGATTGCAATCCACTTGCAATATAAACCAGGGCCAACATGCCGAAGATATAGGCCTGCACTAAAGCTTCGATAATATGCAGCATAAGAATTGGTATCGGCGCGAGGAATCCCGCGACTAATAAAATCAGCATGGCGGCCATTTCTAGACTCATAATATTGCCAAATAAGCGCACGGCTAATGCGACGGTGCGGGTAATCTCGCTAATCATATGAAAGGGCAGCAAAACGGGGTTGGGCCTAATGTAGTGCGCTAAATACACTCGTAAACCTCGATCGCGAATACCAAACCAGTGAGTCGCTAAAAACACCAGAATAGCTAGGCCAGCAGTAGCGGATAAATCCCGCGTCGGCGAATGTAATCCAGGAATTAGACCGAATAAGTTGGCGACGACCAGAAATATCCACAAGGTGGCAATAAAAGGCGTCAGTACCTTAACGTGGTGAGGTGCCACGTTGGAAATTGCTGCCTCTACTGTCGAAAAAATACCCTCTACGGCGCTTTGGAGTACGCTGGGTGTACTCGATAATCGACGTGTTGCCAGCCAGGCAAGGCCAGCCAATAACGCGGTGATGCCCCAGCTTGTGACGACGGTTTCAGTGAGGCTGAGCGGGCCGATGTTGAGCCACACATCCGGTGACATCTCGCCATTGTTTGTCATTGGTCACTCCCGATCACGTATAAACCAGTAAACATTAAAGCCGCCGACGAAAACCCCGATTACGATTAAACTCACCGTCCAGCGGACCGAGTAACCACTCATCGCGTTGTCCAGCCAGCGACCAAAATAGGCCCCTCCCACAATCGGTAGTATGGACAGCAAACCAAGTGTGCCGATGTAAGCAGTCTGCGATAGTAATGTGGGTTTTTCCTGTTCCGATTGTCGCAGGCGGCGAATTTGGGTTGTCAGTTTTCTCTGCAGTTTGTGATCGTTCATGGCAGTGAAGATTCAATGGGGTTGTCGAGTTTCGACAACCGGTTTAACAGATGCTCTTCAACATTTCTGACACTGGTCGTGAGTGTTTTAAGCGTGTCCTGTTCATTGGCTAGCGTGTCGTGCAAGGCCTGCTCGACGTCTCGATAGCCGTTACAGAGAATAAAGCGCTGGGTATTGATCCGCAGTAGATTGCGGTCAAAATAGAGTGTTCCGCCAGGCATGGCAATAAAGCGCCACGAGGTGTCGAGGGTTTTGTAGCGAGCCAATCCGAAATTCAAGACGGTGATCATGCGGGAGTGAGCGGCCAGTATTCCGAAGCTTCCCGAGGGATCTTCGCCGACGAACGATGTCACGTCCGCGATCTGCTCGCAATGAGTTGGATCGTACAATTTCAGAGTGAAAGTTTTCACGGTAGACCTGGAAACTGTCGTTGAATAGCGAATTTGCGGTAGCACAAGTTGCCGTGTGTAGGCAATGGCTGTAGTTCTTGCCCAATGTGGCAATATCGCATTGCGGCCTTACCTCCAGCGAGGAGCTGTAGGGCTTTTCCAGCTTTCATCGAACAAGTTGACGAAAAGTATAAGATCTTAGATTGCATATCAATATCTTATGTAAAAATTAACGATCAACAGCCGTTTCTAGGTTAAACGCCCCACCATGTAACATTGTTCTTCGCTGAGGTGGTCGTAGCGCCCCGTCAATAAGCCATCGCAATCTGTCAGGGTGCCGTCGAGTGTTACCGCTATGCCTTCCATACCCGTGCGTTTGGCGATCGAGCGAAAGGGCTGAGTTAGGTAGCGCTGGATTTTTCGCGCACGCTCAACCACTATTCTATCTTTCGGCGATAGCTCGTCAATGCCAAGCATAGCGATGATATCCTCTAGCTCACGGTACCGAGCCAAATGCTCGCGAACACCTTCGGCAATATTAAAGTGGTGGGCTCCCAGAGAATGGCGATCCATCAATTTACTGCCAGAGCGCAGAGGGTCCACGGCCGGATAAATGCCTTTTCCCGCTTGGGCGCGAGACAGTATGACCGTGGTATCCAAGTGGCTGAGAATTGCGTTGACGGCAGGGTCCGTCATGTCATCGGCAGGAACGTAAACTGCCTGCACTGAGGTGATGGCACCGTTGTCGGTGGAGAGTATGCGATCTTCCAGTTCCGCGACCTCGCTGGTCAACGTCGGTTGATAACCGACGGCGGCGGGCATTCTGCCCAAAAGACTTGAAATTTCGCTGCCCGCCTGCACAAAGCGAAAAACATTGTCCATGACAAACAATACTTCTTTATGCAAGTTATCGCGCAGGTATTCAGCGTAGGTGAGTGCGGATAAGCCAACTCGAAAGCGCACGCCGGAGGAGGTGTCCATTTGCCCCAAGATCATCACGCTTTGGGGCATAACACCGGCGCTTTGCATTTCATGCCACAGTTCGTGGGCTTCGCGCATGCGTTCGCCAACTCCCGCAAAAACAGAGACGCCGCGATGGAGTGCGGCCATCGCTTGCATGAATTCCATAACCAGAACAGTCTTACCGACACCCGCACCACCAAATAAACCCGTTTTCCCGCCTTTGACAAAAGGGCAGAGCAAATCGATGACTTTGATTCCCGTTTCGAGTAAACCTGATACGCCACTTACCTCGTGTAGCGGCAGTGGCGTACCGTGAATGTTGCGATATTCCGTGGTGTCCAGCTCGGGACCACCGTCTAGGGGACGGCCAAATACGTCAATCATCCTTCCCAGGCAGCTTGCGGAGACGGGCACGTGTAAAGGCGAGCCGGTATCAAATACCGGCATCCCCCGTTGTAAACCCGAAGAGTGGTGCAAAGTAACGGCGCGCAGGTGGTGTTCGTCCAGGTGTTGATGCACTTCGAAGACGTAGCTTTCGCGATTGGTGTTCGCACATAAAGCCTGGCGTAGCGGCGGTAGATGTTCGCAGGCAATAACAACAACCGGGCCATGAACTTCGGCGATGGTTCCAATCTGAGCTTTTGCTTGATCCAAGGCACCACCTCTCTTATTGTTCTGCTGATATATAAGATAATGACTATAATAATTTGAGCTATCATTTCTGATTGTCTTACATCAACGATTAAGCGCGGTATAAGGCAATATCACCAGCTTACGCTTAAACAATCATTGACGGCCCAACTAGTTAGATGCCAATCCAGAATATGGTTTTTATCCACGGTGGTCAATCCAAGGTTAGCCAGTCCTGACGATTGTCAAGTAAATGCAAATCAAGTAAATCGGCTGCCTAGCTAGAGTGCTGGTTCTGTGGCAGTCGCACCACCGGTAAAGGACCCATTGTTGCCCATCAACGTATCAAAAATGGCTGAGAAAGTTTATGGTCAACCTTGTAGATTTGTGACTCCAAAAAAAGAATGCTTTTATCAAGATAAAGCTTTTTTTGAGATAAGA
Organism: Cellvibrionaceae bacterium; assembly: GCA_047634655.1. Classification (GTDB taxonomy): domain Bacteria; phylum Pseudomonadota; class Gammaproteobacteria; order Pseudomonadales; family Cellvibrionaceae; genus CANLBN01. The sequence continues at coordinate 14,638 of JBLIHY010000037.1, read as the reverse complement.
TAGGACGTTCAGTAAATGCCGCTAGATCAGAAAATTCTTAACCGCGCATTTAAAATATTATCCAAATCGGAACATCAAGTATTAGCAAATCATATTCATATTTACTTCGGCAATGAGTAAAGCCAGCGTTCAGTTTCGAGAGTGTGTTTTCTCAGAAAAAACCAAAGATTGCCAATGATTTACTCATCATTTTCAATTACGTTAAGTAATTGAAAATTCTATAAAAATAAAGACCGAATTTTTTTCGACCGAAAATTAATTCATGGATGAATTAATCAGAGTATTCTTAAGCTAATTACTGGTAATTTTTCCAGCCAGGCCGATAATTGTTAAAAGATTTAAACTGCCATTAATCATTAATTGGAATTTATTATGTCTCAAAAAACGGTGCAAACACTCATCTCTGATTTACACGATCGATTTGGCGATGATCTGACGAGCCCACAGCAGCAGGAGTTGATGAAAAAGCTCAAAATGCATGCTCACAACCTTAATGAGAACGAGCCGACTGACCTTGATTTTAAAGACACGCTCACTGTGTTGTTGGAAGATATCGAAGTGCAGCATCCACAGGAAGCTCAAGTTATTCGCGAGGTAATACAGACACTCAGTAATATGGGGATTTAAATTTTTCTGGGGTTTTCAGCCAAGATCTCCAAGAGCTTTTATGGGTTGTCTAGAGTTGTCCAAAGCTCATTTGAAATATTAATTCATTCACGGCTTGGGCGTAGTCAGTGATGGCTTTTTCATAGCGGTGGCACATTGCTGCAGATACGTCGGTTGGTAGCGAACGTCGATCAATGTAAATTGATGTGAAATGTTTAGATTCAGTGGGTATATTCGATAACTGCGTTGATATGATCCTGATAAAAGCCTTTGCCTTTTAAGTAACGAATTTGTTTAGCCAGTTCCTTTGGCTCAGTTACCACTTGATCACCAAAACGCTTTGTTTTTATTTTTTTCGCCTGTTCAAACCAATCTACATTGAGTTTGTCCATCACAGTCAAGGCCAAGCTATCGCAAATGCCTTTGCCGCGTAGAGCAATTTTTATTTTGAAGGGACCGTCTCCCGAAGCCATTCTCGAACGAATGAACATTTCGGTGAAACGCTCGTCACTTTGGTAGCCTCGCTTTTGCAGATTTTCCAGGACTGATTGAATGTCCTCAATATCGAAGCCCTTGGCGATGAGCTTTTGATATAACTCCAGACAAGAGTAGTCGCGTCGCGACAAGTACTTCAGTGCGTTATTGGCTATTTTTTGTAAAGAATCTGCTGTTTCCGCTATCAGGTTTGTGCAAGGTTGGGTTGATTGATTATTCATTATTTTCTCTGTTCTCATTATTGAGAGAACTTTGCACCAATGATTTCTTGTTTCGACACGACGTTGACGTTAAAAGCGCGTTCGTTTAACTATTAATTACTCCAAATAAATTCCTTTACTGGGTTAGCTCTAATTTTTGAAACCAAGTCTTTTTCTAATCTGGGAATCTGTCCAAATCAGCTCCACCGATTGGCCGCGGGGTTTCGGTTTTGCCGCGGTAATATACGTGAGCACGGGCGTTAGTGTTGTCTAGGAGTAATATTTCTGTTGCTGCAAGGATCTTATCGAGTTTATGTATCTGTCTTCTTTACCATATCCACTGCGCTGGTCTCCGCTGGTGTTTTTTTCGCTGGAGCTGTTTCATCTGGCAATAATTGATCGCGAATTTGGCGCTCTAGCTCCTCCGCTAATTCTGGACGATCCAGAAGAAACTTAACGGCATTACTTTTACCCTGGCCAATTTTTTCATTTTTATAGCTGTACCAGGCCCCGGCTTTGTTAACCATATCCAGTTTGACGCCATAGTCGATGATTTCTCCAAGGCGATTGATACCCTTGCCGTACATTATTTGAAATTCGGTTTGTTTAAACGGTGGCGCAACTTTATTTTTAACCACTTTCACACGTGTTTCCGAACCAGTGATCTCTTCACCTTCTTTGACGGAGCCGATGCGGCGGATATCGAGGCGAACGGAGGAGTAAAATTTTAAGGCGTTTCCTCCCGTAGTGGTTTCGGGATTACCAAACATAACACCGATCTTAATGCGAATCTGGTTGATGAAAATAGCCAGACAATTGGCATTCTTGATGTTACCGGTAATTTTTCGCAGTGCTTGCGACATCAAACGCGCTTGCAGACCGACGTGGTGGTCGCCCATTTCACCTTCGATTTCCGCCTTCGGCGTCAGTGCGGCCACTGAATCCACTACCAGCACGTCTATGGCTCCTGAGCGTATCAGCATGTCGGATACTTCCAGGGCCTGTTCACCGTTATCGGGCTGGGAAACAATCAAGTCATCGACATTGACCCCAAGTTTCCCGGCGTAAATAGGATCGAGAGCGTGTTCTGCGTCGACAAAGGCGCAGATGCCTCCTTTTTTTTGCGCCTCGGCGATGACTTGTAGAGTAAGGGTGGTTTTTCCGGAAGACTCCGGACCATAAATCTCAACGATGCGGCCTTTCGGTAAACCTCCAATGCCTAGAGCGATATCCAGGCCGAGCGATCCGGTCGATATCGCAGGCAATTTGACGTGCTCGCGATCGCCCATACGCATGACGGTTCCCTTGCCGAAATGTCGTTCAATCTGTGTCAATGCTGCTTTTAGTGCTTTTTCCTTATTGGATTCCATGGTTTACCTCAACCGAGTTGTTGGAAAAAATGATGTTTGCGACGTAAAAAACTATACGACATCAATACTGTATATGCAACCAGTACTATAAATTTATACAGTGTTTTTGCTCACAATATCGATAAGCCCTTTTAGGGCTTTTGAAACGGTTTTTTCGCGGATTTGATGGCGTAAACCCGAGAAAAAAAAGCATTGGGAGTTGGTTTTTTTACCGGTAGTCCAGGCAATCCATACTGTGCCTACAGGCTTTTCTGTGGAACCGCCGCCGGGGCCCGCGATACCAGTAACCGCTACCGCTACATCTGCTTGAGCCAGCCGCAAGGCGCCGGTCGCCATCGCTTCTGCTACAGGCGCGGAAACCGCGCCCGAGCGCTTCAAAGTATCTTTATTTACCCCGAGTAGTTGCTGTTTGGCTCGGTTGCTGTAAGTGACAAAGCCTTGTTCAAACCATCCGGAACTTCCGGGAATGGCGGTGATTGCCTGTGCAATCCCACCACCGGTACAAGATTCTGCAGTTGTTACACGCCACTGTTTGGCTGCCAAAGCGTCACCCAGTTGGCTCGCCAGATCAATTTTCGTGGAAATTTTCAAAGTATTCAGCGTTGTAGATTTGATTTTGCAGGGCATAGCTAAGATGTGTAGCCGTTTCGGAAGCCTCCAATAAACCATGGAACATCGAAAATATTTCCCAAGCCGTTATCCGCGGACAACCATCAATACTGATGGTCTGTTTGGGTCATCCGGTGTTACTGGGCAGTTGTTGAGTGATTAACAGTTACGACCATTTTCTATGGTGGATTTTTTGCGATAAATCACCGACGTTCATCTCGGTTCAATTGCCTGTAAATGTCGCGAAACGGCTAACCATGCGCCCAACCAGCCCAAAAAACCACTGCCGGACAACAATACCAGCGAGGTTTCTAAGTGAAGTCCACTCAGTGAGTGGTTACTTTCGTAGAGATTGATCAGCTTGTCCAATGGACTGGATAGCCACTGCCCCACCAATAGTAATAATAAAATTGCGAGTAAGCCCCCACCCAAACCGTACCAGACACCAGTGTACAAAAAAGGACGTCTGATAAAGCCGTTGGTACCGCCCACCATTTTAGTGACTACAATTTCTTCGCGGCGATTTTCAATGGTCAGGCGCAGGGTATTACCAATTACCAATAACACTCCCAGTGATAATAGAATCCCCAAAGCGACGACCAGACGTTCCCCCAACGTCAGCAGTTCGTGCAGCCGTTGCAGCCAACCCATATCTAACTGGACCTTATCCACTAGGGGGTCAGCTTGCAGTCGTGTCTGAAGCTCAACCAGTTTTTGCGGGGTATCAGTTGCCGAGGTGGGCTGTATCATCAGCACATTTGGTAAGGGATTTTCCTCGAATTCCTGGAGCACATCGCCCAGTCCCGAGTATTGTTCAAACTCTGCCAGTGCAGCGCCCGGTGTTATTCGATCGATAGCGGCAATGGTGGAATCACTCTGCCAACGCTCCACTAGGCGATCGATTGCATTGCTGCGAGCACCGTATTTGATGAACACCGACATTTGCGCGTTATCTTGCCAACTTTGATCCAGTCGCTGGACGTTCTCCAGTCCCAGATAGAGTAGTGTCGGCAGTGCCAGGGCGATAGCGATGACCATCGACGTTAGCAAACTTTGCAGAGGAGTGGCCAGTAGCCTTGCGAGGCTGTCGATGCAGGAAATACGGTGGTGGTGCCACCAAGAACGGAATAATTGTACCGCGGAAATTTCACGGGTTTTGGCGCCACGCATTTTGCTATCGGAAACTTTTACCGCCGTTGCGGTCGTAGAAGATTTAGTTCGCTGGTTCACGTTGTTACCTGACGCACGTCGGTTGTCAGATGTCCGTGGTCCAGTATCATTACCGGGCAGTTCATTGAGTCGATCAACGCAACATCGTGTGTCGCGATTAATACAGTGACGCCCACCCGATTAAAATCCACGAATAGTTTCATGATCTCCGCTGATAATTGTGGATCCAGATTTCCCGTTGGCTCATCCGCCAGTAAAATCGCGGGTTTATTGACCACAGCTCTGGCAATACCTACTCGTTGTTGTTCTCCTCCAGACAAAGTGATGGGATTGTCTTTTTCCTTGTGCAGCAAATCTACTTTGGTCAGCGCTGCGCGGACTCGCTTTCCGTGATCCTTTAGCGGAATTCCGGATATTTGCAGGGGCAAAGCTACGTTGTCGAAGACTGTTCGATCAAACAGTAGTTGGTGATTTTGGAAGACGACGCCAATCTGGCGACGCAAGTAGGGAATTTGTGAACGGTTAATGCGCAGCAGATTTCTCCCACCCACTAGAATTTGTCCTCGAGTCGGGCGTTCAATCAGCATAATAAGCTTTAGTAGCGTGCTTTTACCTGCTCCAGAATGGCCTGTCAGAAAGGCCATGTCTCCGGGGCCCATGCTGAAGTTTACGTTCTGCAGAGCATCGTAGCCTTTGTTGTAGCGCTTGGTGACGTGGTCGAATTGAATCATTGTTTACAATTCAGTCATGACTGAGATGGGCTATTGGTTTGGATTATGGCGAACTGTCTTGGAACAGGGCCTCGACAAACGGCTGTGCTTCAAAGGGTTGCAGGTCGTCGACGCCCTCGCCAACACCGATGAAGCGTATCGGAAGCTGAAGACGCTCGCTGAGTGCGAAAATAATACCGCCTTTGGCGGTGCCGTCCAGCTTTGTCAGCGCAAGGCCGGTGACTCCCGCCGATTGACTAAATTGCTCTGCTTGATTGAGCGCGTTTTGTCCCGTGCCAGCGTCTAGGACTAGGAGTACTTCTTGGGGCGCATCCTGATCCAATTTTGTCATCACCCGTTTGACTTTGGCGAGTTCGTTCATCAAATTCTCTTTGTTGTGTAAACGTCCCGCCGTATCGACAATGAGGACATCGATTTGCCGTGCCTGGGCCGACTGCAGTGCATCGTAGACCACGGAAGCACTGTCGGCACCGGTATGCTGGGCAATTACCGGGACGCTGTTGCGTTCACCCCAAATTTGTAGCTGTTCGACAGCGGCTGCGCGAAAAGTATCACCTGCGGCGAGCATGACTTTTTCCCCCTGCTGTTCAAAGCGCTTGGCAAGCTTGCCGATGGTCGTGGTTTTGCCGACACCGTTAACGCCAACGACTAAAATGACGAAGGGTTTGCAATCACTGCTGATTATCAGTGGCACCTCGACCGGTATCAATATTTGCAGTAATTTATCTTTTAAAGCAGCGTAGAGGGCGTCGCCATCGGTCAACTGTCGATGCTTCAGGCTTTTGGTCAAATCATCGATAATTTTACTGGTAGCCTCAATGCCAACATCAGCCGTCAATAGTTGAAATTCCAGTTCTTCGAGTAAGTTTTCATCAATTTCTTTCTTGCCAAGCAATAATGTGCCAATTCCACTGGCCAGTTGTCCGCTGGTTCTTGAAAGCCCTTGTTTGACTCGCTGAAATAGACTGGCGGAGGTGGACGCTGGCTTTTCAACGGAATCGGAAGAGGACTTGCGCTTAAAAAACATATTCAGAATAAACTCGAGGGAAAACGGTAAAATCCGGTACTACTTTAATTTATTGCTATTGGTTTCATTCATTACCATTGGGCCGGAGATCCTGAGATCCGGAGATAAAGAAGACGTTGGGATTTCAAATAGGCTGTAAATACTCTCTTTTCGCTCTGTGTCGGCTCTTGTCTCTGAAAATTTGGAATCTAAGGGTACTCTTCGCAGATACCTCGTTAGCAAGTGCTGGGAGTGTTAATCCCAAGGTCAGATTACTGTTACCCTAGTAGAGAAGAGCATACAGTGAAACACCGATGTCTTAGAATACAGCGCATACTACCACAAGGTTTTCGCGTTAGCCGTTCATTAAAAATTAGTCAAAAAACAAGCTTGTACAGCGGCACAAATACTAAAGTGTATAGTCTCTCGGCGAGTAAACAACGCTTATCTTTCATTCAAGCCATGTATTGCGGTTTGTAATTTTTTTTAATGTTGAAACCCTGTCAGCCATTTTTTGCAGATGAGTAAGTTATTCAAAGCCAATAAAGCCAACGGTAGAGCGCCGACAATACGTTTGATCGGTGGTCAATGGCGGGGTAGAAGATTGCCGCTTATCAATGTGCCAGGTTTACGCCCGACCGGCGACCGCATCCGCGAGACGCTGTTCAATTGGCTAGCCGCCGATCTAGTCGACAGCGTATGCCTGGACCTGTTTGCCGGTTCCGGGGCGCTGGGTTTTGAGGCGCTGTCGAGAGGGGCGAGCAAAGCCATTCTGATCGACAGTCACCCCAGAGTGTTTGCGCAATTGCAGAGGCATGTTGAGCAGCTGTCTGCAACGCGCGCTCAGCTGTTTTGTAGCGATGTCCTGCAATGGCTAACGGCCCAAAGTATGCCGATGCGCAGTGTCAACATTGTTTTTGTCGATCCGCCTTTCGCAGACAACTTGTGGAAAAGCACTTTTGCAGCGCTGATCGAGACTCAGATTCTGGCGGACAATGCCAAGCTCTATGTGGAATCACCGCGCAACCAGAGGCTTATCCTTCCCGATAAGTGGCAAGTTTATCGGGAAAAATTGGCGGGAGACGTTTGTTACCGTCTTCTCATCGCGACTTAGTCGCCGATCTGAGAAAGTTATTTGCCGTTGAGATAAAAATTTTGCGAATGGATATTGCTTCGAGAAATTAGCCGTTGTGGATTTGTCATCCTACGATGGATAAAATGTTTGCCCTTTTTCAAGGCTAGTCGTGCCCATGATTATTCACCAGCAATTAAGCCAACGTTTCAAGGCGGCTATGATAGCCGCTGGTATCCCCGGCGAGTGCCAGCCGCATATCGCCCCCAGTAAAAGGGTCGGCTCGGGAGATTACCAAGCTAATGGCGCGATGGCTGCGGCCAAGCACTTGCGCAAAAACCCCCTAGATGTCGCCCGGGATATCGTCACCTGTTTGCAGATCGATGATATGGCCTCAGCTGTCGACATCTCCGGACCGGGCTTTATCAATATCACCCTGAGTAATGAATGGCTTGCAGAGGCTGTCGAACACTATCGGCAGGCTTACGAAAAAGCTCTGCGAGCGAATTCCCAGCAAACCGTCGTCGTGGACTACTCTTCGCCTAACCTCGCCAAAGAAATGCACGTTGGGCATTTGCGCTCCACCATCATTGGCGATGCCATGGTGCGGATTTTGGAAAAACAAGGCCACCGCGTCATAAGGCAGAATCACGTGGGCGACTGGGGCACCCAGTTTGGGATGTTGTTGGTGGAATTAGAAACGCATCTGCAGCAGGGTGAGCCGGCTTCCTTGGCTTTGAAGGATCTGGAGAGTTTCTACCGGCAGGCAAAGCAAACATTTGATGCTAGTGAAGCTTTTGCGGATAAGGCCCGAGAGACCGTAGTGAAGTTGCAATCGGGAGATCCACAAACATTATCCCTGTGGCAGCAGTTCAAAACGGTCTCTTTGGCGCACAGTCAAGAGATTTACAACAAGCTTAATGTAACGCTCTGTCTGGAAGATATTCGCGGTGAAAGCGCCTATAACGATGATCTGTCCATCCTCGTTAAAGAGTTGCGAGATAAAGGCTTGGCAAAAGAAGATCAGGGCGCCCTGGTGGTATTCCTGGAAGAGTTGGCAAACAAGGATGGCCGCCCCAGTCCAGTAATCGTTCAGAAGCAGGGGGGTGGCTACCTTTATTCCACCAGTGATCTTGCGGCTCTGCGCTATAGGCAAAATACCATTCACGCCGATCGCATCTTGTATTTTATCGATGCCCGCCAGTCGCTGCACATGCAACAAATGTTCACTATTGCTCGCAAAGCTGGCTTCGTGGATGCGGCGGTCTCGCTGGAACACCACGCTTTCGGCACCATGATGAATGACGATGGCAAACCCATTAAAACTCGACGTGGCGGTACGATAAAGTTGGCCGAATTGCTCGACGAAGCTATCGAAAGAGCGGATGCGCTAGTGCGCGAAAAAAGCAGCGATCTCAGCGAAGCGCAGTATCGAGAGATTGCCAAAAAAGTGGGTATCGGTGCCGTTAAATATGCAGATCTATCAAAAGTTCGCACGGGCGATTACCTGTTTAACTGGGATTCCATGCTCAGTTTTGAAGGCAACACCGCGCCCTACTTGCAATACGCCTATACCCGTATTCAAAGTATCTTCCGCAAAGCAGAGCAAAGTCCGCAACAAATTAATGGCCCGTTCAAGATAGCGCAGCCGGATGAAAAAAAACTGTCGATCAAGCTGCTGCAGTTTCCGGAAACCATCCAGCAAGTCAGTCAAGATGCTTATCCTCATCTGCTTTGCACCTATCTCTACGATTTGGCCAGTTTATATATGCGCTTCTATGAGAATTGTCCGATTCTCAAGGATTCGGTCAGCAAAGTGGACCGCAGTAGTCGTCTGCTCCTGTGTGACGCTACGGGCAAAACTCTGAAGTTGGGCCTGGAGCTTTTGGGCATCGAAACCATGGAGAAAATGTAAAAATTAATCCACTGTATCCACTATCTGAGTTTCTCAATCGCACTAAAAACACCCAATGATTGCGATCGTTTACTGTCTGCTTTTTTTGGTCGTAATGCAGGTGCGAATAGAGTTTGTCGAGACAAAAAGCCGAGACAGAAGGTGGGTCGCGTGGCAAAGCGATGACAAAGAATACGCCCAGGGACGGAGCTGAAACTTCATTCTGTCTTTTTGATAAGGAGACTCGTTGCTGCGAGTCGCCGTTTGGTTTACCTGTTAGAGAAAAAAGCTTATCATCGATCGTTTTATTTAACATCGTACTCGCTAGTCAGCGAGTACGATCGCAAGACAGGAACCGTATGCCATGTTGCGTATTCGAGAAGAATCCCTCACCTTTGACGACGTACTGCTGGTGCCCGCTTATTCCGAAGTGACCGCCAAAGATGTGTCGTTAAAGACTCAAATTACCCGCCGAATTTCGATCAACATTCCCCTGGTCTCCGCAGCCATGGACACTGTCACCGAATCCCGTCTTGCCATTGCTTTGGCACAGGAGGGGGGCATTGGCATCATTCACAAAAGTATGTCAATCATGGACCAATCCATGGAGGTCCGCGCCGTTAAAAAGTTCGAGGCCGGCGTGGTAAAAGATCCAATCACTATAGACTCCAGCGCCTCTATCCGCGAATTGGTGGAGCTAACTAACCAAAACAATATTTCAGGCGTTCCAGTGCTGGAAAATGGTCAGTTAGTGGGTATTGTTACCGCCCGCGATGTACGTTTTGAAAAAAATCTCGATGCTACTGTAGCTAGCATCATGACTGAAAAAGACAGGCTAGTGACGGTAGCTGAAGGCGCCAAGCCTCAGGATGTACAAAAATTGTTGCATCGACACCGCATCGAGAAGGTGCTCGTTGTCAACGATAAGTTTGATTTGCGCGGTTTGATTACGGTCAAAGACATCAATAAAGCTGAAAAATATCCCAGCGCCTCGAAAGATCCGGAAGGAAGATTATTGGTGGGCGCTTCGGTTGGGACTAGCCCGGACACCGATGACCGCGTAGATGCCTTGATTGCAGCTGGCGTCGATGTATTGGTCGTCGATACAGCCCACGGACATTCCCGCAACGTCATCGAACGCATTCGCGCGATTAAAGATGCCTATCCCGATATGCAGGTCGTCGGCGGCAACATCGCAACGGCAGAAGCCGCAGAAGCTCTTATGGAGGCGGGTGTCGACGGGGTTAAAGTTGGCATTGGACCAGGCTCTATTTGTACCACGCGAATCGTTAGTGGTATTGGTGTCCCGCAAATTTCGGCGATCGCAAATGTCGCGTCCGCTCTCGAGGGAACCGGAATTCCTCTAATTGCGGATGGCGGTATTCGCTTTTCCGGTGATATTTCCAAGGCAATTGCCGCCGGCGCCGATGCGGTGATGGTAGGTTCAATGTTCGCTGGAACAGAAGAAGCTCCCGGCGAGGTTGAGCTTTACAAGGGACGCACCTACAAGTCCTACCGGGGCATGGGTTCTCTGGGAGCGATGGCGAAAAATTCGGGCTCTTCCGACCGCTACTTCCAGGAAAATAGCGCTGTCGAAAAATTGGTTCCAGAAGGTATCGAGGGCCGCGTACCCTACAAAGGTCCGATTTCGACTATCGTCCACCAAATGATGGGAGGCCTTCGCGCGGCTATGGGATATACTGGATCGGCCCATATTGACGCAATGCGCACCCGTGCGGAGTTTGTTCGGGTGACAGCTGCTGGGGTAGGTGAGAGCCATGTGCACGATGTGCAAATTACCAAAGAGGCTCCCAATTATCCCATCCGTTCATAATCTGCCGTAATATCTAGCAAGGTTGCCGGCTTTCACTTGGGAACATTGACGGCACCACCTAATGTTGTTGAAATACTCTTTGCCCCGTCCATTGAAAACCATTATTCATTCAAGTAATAGCGAAGCCATGCTTCGCTTTTTTGTTTCTATTTGTCGAGAGTAGTTGATGAAATATGACATTCACGCTGAGCGCATTCTTATTTTGGACTTTGGTTCTCAATACACCCAATTAATTGCGCGTCGAATCCGCGAGATTGGCGTTTACTCGGAAATTCACCCTTTCGATATTAGCGAAAGCGCCATCGAAGCTTTCGCCCCTAAGGGTATTGTGCTCTCAGGTGGGCCTAATTCGGTGATAACAGGCGCCTCTCCGAGAGCGCCACAGTGCATTTTTTCCATGGGTATACCGGTATTAGGTATTTGCTACGGCATGCAAACCATGGTTGAGCAACTGGGAGGTAAGGTCTCCCATTCCTCAACGCACGAACTCGGTTATGCGGAAATTAAACTGGAGGGCGAAAGAAGTTTGCTAACCGGTCTGAGCGATCGTCCACCATCGGAACAAAGCGATAATGGATATTTGGATGTATGGATGAGCCACGGCGACAGCGTCGTCGAGATGCCCGATAATTTTTCGCTAATGGCATCGACAAGCGCCTGTCCTATTGCCGCGATCGGTTGCGAGGAAAAAAAATTATACGGCGTACAATTTCATCCCGAAGTGACCCATACACTTCAAGGTAAAACGATTTTCGAGCGCTTTGTACTGGAATTGTGTGCGTGCGGGGACCTTTGGACTGCGGAAAATATCATCGAGGATGCGATCGGACGGATCAAAACACAAGTCGGCGGCGATAAGGTGTTGCTGGGCTTGTCTGGCGGAGTCGACTCCTCTGTCGTGGCCGCTTTACTCCACCGCGCTATCGGTCAGCAACTCACCTGTGTGTTTGTCGATAATGGCCTATTGCGTAAAAATGAAGGGGATCAGGTCATAAGGATGTTTTCAGACAATATGGGTGTAAAAGTCATTCGTGTTAACAGGGGAGAACTCTTTCTTTCTAAACTGGCCGGCGTGGCCGATCCAGAGAAAAAACGAAAGCTGATTGGCAATACTTTCATCGATATTTTTGAAGAAGCGGCCAATGATATTCAAAACGTGAATTGGCTGGCCCAAGGAACCATTTACCCCGATGTTATTGAATCCGCTGCCGCAAAAACCGGTAAGGCGCATGTGATTAAATCCCATCACAATGTTGGGGGTCTGCCGGAAAAAATGAAATTAAAACTGGTCGAGCCATTGCGAGAGTTGTTTAAAGATGAGGTCCGCAAAGTGGGTTTGGCCTTGGATCTACCTTATGAGATGGTCTATCGCCATCCTTTTCCCGGCCCCGGTTTGGCAGTGCGTATTCTTGGCGAAGTTAAAAAATCCTATGCCGATTTATTACGCGAGGCCGATACTATTTTTATTGAAGAGCTGCATAGAGCTGACTGGTATTACAAAGTCAGTCAGGCTTTCGCCGTTTTCCTGCCGGTGAAGTCCGTCGGTGTAGTTGGCGATGCCCGGCGCTACGAGTGGGTTGTTAGCCTGCGGGCGGTAGAAACTATCGATTTTATGACGGCTCGCTGGGCACATTTGCCCTATGGTTTGCTGGAGAGAGTCTCTAACCGGATCATCAACGAAATCCCGAAAATCTCGCGGGTTACTTACGATGTGTCCAGTAAACCACCGGCAACGATCGAGTGGGAGTGAATTTGATTAATGGTGATTGAGCTTATTCGATATCTTTGAGCAAAACCACGGCGTGAGCAGCAATTCCCTCTCTGCGACCGGTAAAGCCTAATTTTTCCGTAGTAGTAGCTTTAACGTTGACCATCGAGATATCGCTTTCCAGATCGCTGGCAATGTGACGACACATTTTCTCGACGTAAGGCGATATTGTTGGCGCCTGCGCCACCACAGTTATATCCGCATTGGCCAACTGATAACCTTTGGCTTTAACTTTGGCATAAACTTTACGCAAGAGAAGCCGGCTTTCTACATTTTTATAAGTCTTGTCGGTATCTGGAAAATGTCTTCCAATATCGCCTTGGGCAGTAGCGCCCAAAAGCGCATCGCAGAGTGCGTGCAGCAGCACATCGCCATCGGAATGCGCCACTAATCCGCGGTCGCTGGCAATGGCAACTCCCCCGATAATAATTTCGCCGACGCCTTGCTGACCATCGTCAAAAGCGTGCACGTCAAAACCATGACCAATACGCATATTAGATCTTTTCTCCTTCGCAACGCTGTTGCTTTAGTATCGCCTCGGCGATGACCAAATCTTCAGGGTGAGTAATTTTTATATTGTCGTAGTGGCCTTCAACCAAGTGAGGCTGTAACTTCATTAACTCTATCGCAGAAGATTCGTCATTTACAGTCTCCTGTTGTTCGCGGGCCCGCCTTAGCGCAGTGTGTAAAATATCGAAGCGGAATAGTTGCGGTGTCTGTGCCTGCCAAATGCTATTGCGGTCCAACGTTTTTAGAATGTCACCTTCGAAATTGCTCTGCTTGAGCGTGTCCCGCGAAGGCACAGCGAGGATTCCACCGACAGGATTTTCGGCAAGCTGATCGAGTAATTGATGGATTTTACTTGTACGTATGCAGCAGCGCACCGAGTCGTGTACCAGGATCCAGTCATTCGGTTTGGCCTTTTTCTCCAAGCTTTCCAGAGCGGCTAGCACCGAATCACTACGATAGTCTCCCCCTGTCTTTGAGAGCACCCTTGGATCTTTGGCGATCGGCAAGTTTGCGAAGTAGTGATCGTGTTGATGCAAGACAACAATAACGCTATTAATGCGCTCCACGGCGAGCAATCGCTTCAATGTATGTTCAATCACCGTTTTCTGTAAAAGCGGCAGGTACTGTTTCGGAATGTCTCGCCCCATGCGTCGACCGACGCCGGCTGCGGGGACAATTGCCCAGATAGATGTATCTGAAACAGACATCATGGCGACTTGATCCATGATTTACGCGGGCGCTCTGGATCGACTATTAAATAAAAGGTTTCCCCCTCTCGGATCATTCCCATGTCTTCACGAGCGCGCTCTTCAACGGCTTCCAGGCCATTTTTCAGGGCTTCTACTTCCATGGCGAGAATGCGATTGCGCTCGCGTAACGCCTCGTTTTCTGCTTGGTACTGTTCAATTTTTCTCTGTAAATCCACTTGTTGCGCGATGCTGCCTTCGCCCACCCATAAACGGTATTGGAGTCCTATCAGCACCAGCGCCAACAAAGCTATTATCCATTTTACGATCATTTGAATATTCACCCGAGAGCACAGGGAAGCGCTACTATTTTTAATTGCGTTAAATCATTGAAATGCGAAAAAAAATCGAATTTCTATTTTTCGATCGAAGATTAATCCATAGATTAATTAATCAGATTATTCTTAGACTTAAAAATTGAAGAGGCCGTTGAACAAATAAGTTATTACTTAACTGAACGTTACCACTCAGTTAACCTGCCATTACTCAGATATGCTCTGGGATTATTTGCGGTTTTTGGCCAATCATAACTTATGATAAGCGCATTAATTTGCTAACGCGTAGCCGCCAGATGGGTATTCGACGTAGTCGCACATGATAACAAAAACAAGTGTCGATGCAGATGAC
>JBLIHY010000036.1:0-20846 GCA_047634655.1 Cellvibrionaceae bacterium | reverse complement strand
GCTACACTTTATTTTGAAGAATAAAAAAATAGGTTGTAAATTAAAAATTGGCCATTCAAACGATCGAGAAAACTGATATTTACGCTTTAACTAGCCTAACGGCTTTAGCTTGCAAACACGCAAATTAAGACCACTAACTTTTTGTAATGAAGCGTTATTTCAGCGAGCGTCTGGAGCTCATGAGCAGACTTGAACTGCCGACCTCACCCTTACCAAGGGTGTGCTCTACCGACTGAGCTACATGAGCATTTGTCTTTCGAGAGCCCAGCTTTTAAACTGGCTGATACCCTTCAAGCGCTAACAAAAACTGGAGCGGGTAGCGGGAATCGAACCCGCATCATCAGCTTGGAAGGCTGAGGTTCTACCACTAAACTATACCCGCTCGACCATTGCGACGAGCTGTTGATACGGACCATCAATCGATGCAGTGGGACTCTAGACCATACCAAGTGAACCGATGATCGTGCTGTTTCGGCTCTGAGACTTGGTGCAGGGGGGTGGATTCGAACCACCGAAGCTTTCGCGTCAGATTTACAGTCTGATCCCTTTGGCCACTCGGGAACCCCTGCGCAAAGGCGACATATTCTCTGCTCACCAACAAGTGGTGTCAATCGTTTTTTGCAAAAAAACAATTGTTAAAATGCAAGTCAACTCATATGGAGTCGCTTATGAACTTGCCATCACCTCACACAAATTTTCGATAGCTTGTGTTTTTTTGTTAGGATCTGCCTCCAAGACATGATATTTAAACCAACATCAGCACCTCGAGTAAGTCTGGGCATGTGTGAGCGAAAAACTTTCTCGAATTACATTTTTAAAAAATCGGGCATTACTACGATGTAATAACATCGCATCCGTGATTCTCGGCCGAGACAACCATCTCATACCGAGTCAAACTACCATCCGCAAGTGTTTATAAAACCGAATAAACGGATATTTTCGCTTAAAATGGAGCTGGCGAGAGGAGTCGAACCCCCGACCGGCTGATTACAAGTCAGCTGCTCTACCAACTGAGCTACGCCAGCAAATCTTTGAATGTGATTTCTATCTATCGAGACATTTATAACAATAAGGGCGCGATTCTATTGAAAGTTTCGGGCGGAGGCAAGATCTGAACAAAAATTCTGACGTTTTTGCAAATATTGATCAGAACTCATGAGCTCCACCCAACGGTCTAAAGCCAATTTAGCCGCCTCTCCCGGCGGCAGGAAGACCCAAATTTCTTTCTGCTCACGGGCAACTTCAGTAATTTTCGGTTGATATCCCTGGGCGCGAATTTTCTGCTGAAGCTTCAAGGCCCTGCCGCGATCGGAGAACATCCCCAAAGAAATGCCATTTTCAAAATCTCCCGAGGGGATGACATAACTGTCGATACCACGACGCTGTAATTCTCTCAAACGACGCAGAGCTTCTTTGCGAGAAGATTCGGGAGACAGTTGTAGCCAATAGTTGGGCTTACTGGCAACCGTAATTTCTCCGATTCTGACTGCTAGACCTAAAGCCTGCAAGCGCTCTGTAAAATATTCAGCACTCAGCAACTTCTCAAAAGAACCTATGATCGTACACATTAAAACTTCAGACTTGGCGGCAGACCCCTTCGGGGACTCGATGGGAGTCCGAGCCACTGAATCCAAATTCGCCTCGGAAAGCAAACGAAGTGACTTAGTACTCGCCGGCAGAGCACTATCGGCAGCCAAAAAAAACTGATCGCCTGTCGAATCGGGAACGGTTCTGAAGTAGAAAAAAGCTAGAACGTTCATTACTGCCAAACTTAAGGCTATCAAGCGCATCTTTTTATCTAACTCGCCTCCTCGATATTGGGTAAAAGCAGAGCGAGGCCGTCCATTACTAGCCAGGGATTCAACTCGACCGAACTCACCTTTCCGGATAAGCCCTGCTCTGCTAAAGCTATCTTCAAGGAAACCAACAGTACCTCGGCGGCGCCACCGGTAATAGCGAGGACCGGAGGCGAGTCCTCCTCAGACAACAATCGTATCAACGCTTGGGTGATGAGACCCAAATGCATCATTCTTAAGCCAGCGGCTACGGCTTCTTGCGTTGACTGGCCCGGCGAGCAATTGCCATGGTAGTCGATAGAAAACGTCTTGACGCGCCCTGTGTGACGAAGCAAGGCCTCTCTCATCAAGGATAAGCCTGGGACGATATATCCACCTATATGATGACCGTCGGCTTGCAATAAATCTACCGTTAGAGCACTGCCTACATCGATCACTAAACAAGCGGTTTGATGGTGGTCAAAAGCGGCCACTATGGCGGACCAGCGATCCACCCCCATCTGGCTGACATCGACATAAGCATTGGTAACTCCCGAACACAGATGGCTTACTTGTGCAAATTTCGGCTCGAGCCCCCATTGCTCCAGGCACCACTCACGGAAAGACTCTTCTAAATCTGGGACCACACTTGCCACGCGGATCATTTCCGGTGCCGGAGTTAAATCACCCAATGATTGAGAATAATCTCGATGAGAGCCACACCCGGCTGTCGAGACAGTTCGATCCGATTCAACAACTCGCCACTTGATGCGGGAGTTTCCTATATCAACCTCAAGAATCATCGCGGCAGCCTCACGGAGATTTCTCCACCATAAAAAAGTTGACGCTGGCCTTTCACCTCCAAAATCAGGGCGCCGCTACAAGCAATGCCAAGCACCTTACCTCGAGACCGATGGTTTCCACTAATCACCTCAACCATTTTCCCTTGATAAGCATCATACCGCTTCCACTCTTCCACAAACGCCGAGAACCCTTGCCTGCAATAATCGCTCAATAGTAACAGCAACTCACTAAGCAGAGCAGAAAATAGTTTTGAACGCGATACTCCCGACAGGTGCTCTTCCAGAGCTGTCCAGGGTTGATCGATATTGAGAGCATCAGCTTGAGTGCTGACATTGAGACCAACCCCGATAACCACCTGACGTGGGCCTGTCGGATTAGCGGACACCTCCAACAATATGCCGCCCAGCTTCGCGCCGCCCAGCAAAATATCATTGGGCCACTTCAACTGAACATGAGGTAGCCCCTGACTGACCAAGGTGCGCGCTACCGCAATGCCAATTACTAAACTCAAGCCTTCGATTGCAATATTTGCATTATCAAACTCCCAGACCAGGCTGAAGGTAATACTGCTCCCCAATGGACCCAGCCATTGCCGGCCGCGGCGGCCGCGGCCGCGACTTTGAAATTCTGCGAGACAAACGTAGCCTTTGCTAACTTCACCAGATTGCAGTTTTCTCATAGCATGGGCGTTAGTGGAGTCCAGCTCGAAAAAAATGTCCATACTGCTTAGGTAGTCCATTACAGAATGGTCAGTGAACTGGATGATTTCATCGCGATCTAACAGAGACAAAGGCTGAGACAGGTAGTAACCGCAGTCTTCTAGACTTTCGAAGTTTAAACCGTAATTTTGCAAATTCTGTAGCTGTTGCCAAATTGCCGTACGCGACATCTTCAGCTCGCGTTCAGTTTCTTCATAGGAGTGAAACTTTCCATCGGCTAACAGTTCAATTAAAGCTTTTACTTCTGTCATACTTCAACCGTTTAACTGCTTCAAGCAGTGAATCAAAACAACAGAACTTCCCTAGTGTTACAGGAATCTCTGAATTAATCAGAGGTTCCTAAAGTATTAAATTTTCATGTGGAGCTCTATCGCCCGGACACTGAATTAGGCATCAGGCCAAGAGTCAGCTAACTTTGTATACGCGCTGATAACGGTGACCGAGACTAGTCAGTATTTCATAACTGACTGTCCCAGCTTGACTGGCTAAATCATCGACGGTTTGTTTTTCATTGAGCAGAGAAATTGATTTCGGGGTGTATTCCATATCGCTCACATCAAAAACCAGTGAATCCATCGATACGCGTCCAACCATTTGCACTGGATATCCATTTGCATAACCACAGGCTCGATTGCTCAGCGATCGCAGCAAGCCGTCGGCATAGCCGCCAAAAACCGTTACCAAACGAGTTTCACGTTGTGCTGTAAATGTGGCACCGTAGCCAACCGTTTCGCCCGCAGCGATAGTGCGGGCTTGCATGGTCGGAAGTTCCAGGTCGACCACGGGACGCATTGGATTATCCGCTTTTGGTGTGGGATTGCCCCCATACAGAGCGATTCCGGGACGAGCCAGATCAAAGTAGTAACAATCGCCGAGGAATAAACCGGATGAATTGGCTAAACTCGATAGTAACCGTGGGTAACGGGCTTTGATTTTTGCCGACAGTTCAGTGAAAGTTGCAAGCTGCTGCTTGTTGAGGGGATGCTTTGGGTTGTCTGCACAGGCCAAGTGGCTTATAAAATACTTAAGGTCAATATGACGCCACAAGTCGTTGTTATTCAAAGCTTTGAGCAAATCGACTGCCGGCACTCCCAGTCGATGCATGCCAGTATCCGCTTTCAACGCGCAAGGCATCATCTCGCGTCGCTGTCGACAATAATTTCCCCAAATTTCCAGGTGGCCTAACTCGATGATTATTGGCAGCAATTGATATTCAAACCATTCGGCCACACCACCGTGGCTTAGGCCACCAAACACCATAATGGAGGGGCCAGCGCCTAGATATTGGCGTAGCGCTATCGCCTCATCCAGAGTAGCTACGAAAAAATCCCGACATCCCGCCCGCCATAAAACTTCGGACACCGAGTTCATTCCCAAACCGTAAGCATCGGCCTTGACAACAGCACCGCAACGATTTTTTAGGCTCGCGACTTTTATCCGCTCGGAAAGCCGACACCAGTTCTCACTAATTGCCGAAAGATTAATAATCAGTTTTCCAGTGGGCGACACATCGAGCTCTTAGGTTATTTGAAAGGTTGATCCATTTTTGGATTGGGGATTATAAAGGAATAGTCCGTTAATCGGGACCGCATATGATTATGCAGAGCACGATCAACGTGCAGATACACAATAAAAAATGTCGCTTTCACTAGCGTTAATGTAAAGCAAAAGCAAAAGATGCTGAAAACAGGCCAATATGACGCCACCGAAATCGATAAGACTTCAGCTTAATTATCCCGGCGACGGTTTGAACTCTGAGAATTTAATAGAAAAATTTTTGTGGGAATCCCAAGGATATTCTCAATTATACTCACCACAAGAGCACGAAGAGAAAACAAACGTTAGCGAACCACCAGACTTGATTCTTGGGTTTCTGGCACAATGTGTGAATGGTACGTTTTTCGACGCTGGCTACCCTTTGTTGCCGACTTTCACTAAGATCTTGCAGACTCAGTCAAAACAAAGTCACAGAAATTTATCACTTAAAGAACTAACACCACGAATACATCGCTACGCGAAATATAAACTTTATGACTCAAATATGATCAATATCAACAATCACAGAGTGCAATTCAGTAAGCAGCAACCGGGACGTCATTCCGATGACGACGGCCTATTACTCGAAGAAACCAAGCCCAAACTCAAAAAGCCTTCTCTATACGAGGTCATTATGATTAACGACGATTACACTCCCATGGAGTTCGTCGTACATATATTGCAGTCATTCTTCGTCATGGATCGCGAAAAAGCGACGCGAGTCATGTTACAGGTTCACACCGAAGGTAGGGCGGTCTGTGGCATTTACACGCGCGAGGTCGCGGAAACCAAGGTGGCCCAGGTAATTGACTATGCACAGAAAAATGAACACCCGCTGCTGTGCGACATACAAGCCGCCGATGAAAATTAAAGCGGTCTTACAGCTACACACACATAGAGGCAATCATGTTAAGCAAACAACTTGAGCAAACCCTTAGCGAGGTATTTAAAGGCGCTCGGGTGAAACGACACGAGTTTATGACCGTGGAACACCTCCTCCTAGCACTTATCGATAACGAGGACGCTATAACTGTACTCAAGGCCTGCGGCGCCGATGTGTCCATGCTGCGCAACGAATTGACTGAATTTCTGGATTCAACGACACCGCTAATACCCGAGAGTGAAGCCGACCGAGAAACCCGACCGACCTTGGGGTTTCAACGAGTACTGCAACGCGCGGTTTTTCATGTCCAGTCATCCGGGGGCAAAGAGGTTACTGGCGCCAATGTCATAGTCGCCATTTTCAGCGAACAGGAAAGCCAGGCAGTTTATTTTTTGAAAACGCAGAGCATCGAACGCCTGGATGTAGTCAACTATATTACTCACGGCATATCCAAAGTTGGCGATAACTCGGCTAGCAGTAATGACGAGCAGAATGGCGATGCGGCCGAAGTAGGTGAGGAAGTACCGGCCGATGCCGACCCTCTGGAAAGTTATGCCACTGATCTCAATGCCCGAGCGAAAAAAGGCCTTATCGATCCTCTCATTGGACGAGACTCTGAGGTCGAGCGAGTTGCCCAAATACTGGTTCGCCGCCGAAAAAACAATCCACTACTAGTGGGTGAGTCAGGTGTTGGCAAAACAGCCATTATTGAAGGATTGGCCAAACGTATCGTCGACGGCGACGTACCCCAAGTACTCGAAGGCAGTGTGGTTTACTCTTTGGATATGGGTTCCCTGCTCGCCGGCACCAAATACCGTGGCGACTTTGAAAAACGTCTAAAGGCGCTCTTGGCAGAGCTGCAGAAACGTGAGAAATCAATTCTCTTTATCGACGAAATTCATACAATCATTGGCGCGGGTGCGGCATCTGGAGGAGTAATGGATGCCTCGAACCTCCTCAAACCATTGCTATCTTCTGGGGAGATCCGATGCGTCGGGTCCACCACTTTCCAGGAATACCGTGGTATTTTTGACAAGGACCGAGCACTTTCCAGGCGATTTCAAAAAATCGATGTTAATGAACCCAGCGTCAGTGATACCTATAAAATCCTCAAGGGATTAAAAAGCCGCTTTGAACAGCATCACAACATCAAATACACCAACGCGGCCTTGCGCTCCGCTGCTGAGTTATCCAGCCGTTACATTACCGACCGTTTTATGCCCGACAAAGCCATCGATGTCATCGATGAGGCGGGAGCCTATCAGCAGCTACTTCCCACCAGTAAACGAAAAAAACAACTAGGCTCTCACGACATTGAGAACATCATCGCTAAGATTGCCCGTATTCCGGCCAAGACTGTTTCCAGTTCTGACTTAGAACAGCTGCGTAAACTCGACAGTACATTAAAGATGACCGTGTTTGGACAAGATCCGGCCATCGATGCCTTGTCTACAGCTATTAAACTCTCCCGAGCTGGGCTAAGTACAGCCGATAAACCCATCGGATCCTTTCTTTTTGCTGGGCCTACCGGTGTTGGCAAAACCGAATTGTGTAAACAGCTTGCCAAAACCATGGGCGTCGAATTAATTCGTTTCGATATGTCGGAATACATGGAGCGACACACCGTATCGCGTTTAATTGGAGCGCCTCCCGGCTATGTCGGGTTCGACCAGGGGGGATTGCTGACAGAGGCCGTCACTAAACACCCTCACAGCGTTCTACTACTGGACGAAATCGAAAAAGCCCACCCCGAGGTTTTTAACCTATTATTGCAAGTAATGGATCATGGAACCTTAACCGATAACAACGGACGCAAAGCCGACTTCCGCAACGTTGTCATTATCATGACAACCAACGCAGGCGCTGAAGAAATGAGCCGCTCATCCATTGGCTTTACCACTCAAGACCATAGCAGCGATGGTATGGAAGTATTGAAAAAGGTCTTTACGCCGGAATTCCGTAACCGTCTCGACAGTGTCGTCCAGTTTTCTGCGCTCAGTAAGTCTGTGGTCAAAACTGTCGTCGATAAGTTCCTGGTACAACTGCAATCACAACTGGATGAAAAACAGGTCGTACTAAACGTCGATGAAGAAGCACGAAACTGGCTAGCTGAAAGCGGCTATGATGAAAAAATGGGCGCGCGACCAATGGCACGTTTGATTCAGGAAAAACTCAAAAAACCGCTGGCAGAAATGGTGCTGTTCGGAGAGCTGGATAAGGGCGGTTCTGTAAGCGTCAGTGTGACTGATGATGATATCGTTCTAACAGTCGAAAAACAGCTGGAGGCCGTTTAGCGGGGGAACCCCATGGCCTGATTTTGCCACCGAAGAGAAGCTCTAAGAAGGTAGTGGCTGAATTTATCTAACGATTCACCAACAGGGAACTAAGAAAGCTCTATGCCAAATATTTTTTAGAGTTGACGAGTCGAGCGCATTCGCATCCCCCCCATTTTGTCTGGCAAAGTAACTTAATCAAACCGCAATAGAGGCCCCACGGATATGCCAGAAGCCGTTCTCTGGCCGACGCCATCGCGCAACGTCAAAGCCGTGCTTAAATCAGACCCAGACCCTGCTATTAACCTTGATTACAGCTCTCAATACCATAAGTTCTTTTCGATGTGATATCGAAACACTGAAAGAAGAAACTTAGGAAATCCCTGATCCATTCAGAGATTCCGGCAGCACAGGGAAGCGCTGCTAGCTTCAATCGCTTACGTGATTGAAAATGCTAGAAAAAAATCGAATTTTTTTCTACCTAAGGTTAATTCAGGGATGAATCCATCAGAATATTCTTAGTACCGATGGGTTTTCACACTAACCTGACACTGATCATCTATATCGGGTCTATTGGCTCACGGAAAGCGAGCATATAAGCTGACACTTTCCGCAAGCCTTTTAAAAATAAACGATTTAATCTAGTTAAGAGGCCCGCCCGCAGGTTCACTTCAATATGGGTGCTGTGTCGCGAGACCCAATTTGCGCAAAAATCATCAGTGGGGTGGCATAGACCGGTAATTGAAATTATTTTTTACAGGCTCATGAAACCGGCTCGCCGATAGCATTTATCAATGGCTGCGAAAACACCATGAATGGACAAACCAATCAGATGAATAACGTTCTCACATGTTCGAACCTGCAAAAGTACTACAACCAGGGGCCACAGAGAGTTGATGTGTTAAAAGACGTAAATTTAGCGGTCAAAAAGGGAGAGCGCATAGCAATCATCGGAAGCTCTGGTTCGGGGAAGAGCACTTTACTCAATCTCTTGGGAGGATTGGACCAACCGACCATCGGCGAAGTCTGTGTAGCCGGTAAGAACCTCTCCGACTTGGATGATAACGCCCGCGGTTATCTGCGCAACCGACACTTGGGTTTTGTCTATCAGTTTCACCATCTGTTAGGTGAATTCACCGCTTTGGAAAACGTGGCCATGCCTTTATTGATTGGCAAAACTCCCGTCGACAGAGCACAGCAGCTGGCCTCGGAGATGTTGCGTTGTGTGGGTTTGCAGGCGCGAATGAAACATAAACCGTCAGAACTGTCTGGCGGCGAGCGTCAACGAGTGGCCATTGCCCGCGCCATGGTGACTACGCCCGACTGTGTGCTGATGGATGAGCCTACCGGCAACCTGGATTATGAGACGGCCAAGTTTATCCAAGCCTTGATTATGGAGTTAAATCAACAGTTTGCTATCAGCTTTATTATTGTCACACACGACCAGCAGTTAGCCTTAACTATGGACCGGGTCCTGGAATTACGTCAGGGTAAACTCCACGCTTTTTCGGGAGCGCCGCATTAATGCGCTGGCCACTTAGCGGTTTTATTGGCTTGCGCTATACCCTCACGCTCAAACGCAATCACTTTGTTTCCTTCATCTCTGCTATCGCCATGATAGGTATCGTCCTGGGTGTGGCCTTGTTGATCACCGTACTATCGGTGATGAATGGTTTCGACCGGGAGTTGAAAGAACGCATTCTCAACATCATGCCCCATGTAACACTCTATCAACAGGACGGCATAAAGGATTGGCGCTCTGTGCGACAACAACTAATGCGGCACGATCGAATCACAGGTGCTGCACCATTTGTGGAACTGCAAGCCATGTTGCATCGAGGTGAAGCCACTCAGCCAGTGCTAATCTATGGAGTCGGCAATGAGTTTGAGAACACAGTCTCCAGCATTGGCAAATACCTTCGAGATGATACTTTGGAACAACTCAATACTACCGGCCAAGGACTGGCTCTAGGTCGTGGCCTAGCAGAAAAATTATCGCTCGAGACAGGTGATTCGGTGACTCTCATCGTGCCCGCAAGCAATCGAGCAAGACGTATACCCACTGTGCGGCGACTTCAAGTAATCGATATTTTTGAAACCGCTACAGAGTTGGACCACCGTCTCGCCTTGTCAGGCCTCGACTACACCGCAAGCTTAACCCAACACGACAGTAGCGTTACTGGGCTACACATTCGCCTGGACGACTTGTTTGCAGCAGCTGAGATAGCCGCAAATTTGAGAGCGGATTTTCCGCCGGGATACTACACCAGCGATTGGACTAGAACCCACGGCAATATTTACTACGCGATTGGAATGTCTAAAAATTTGGTGAGCTTACTGCTATTTTTAGTCATTGCCATCGCAGCTTTCAATGTGGTTTCGACACTAGTCATGGTCGTCATCGATAAACAGAGCGATATCGCGGTGTTGCGGACTTTAGGAATGGATAGCTGGGCGATTATGGCAACCTTTATGGTCCAGGGAACCGTGATCGGTTGTTTGGGGACGTTTTTCGGAGTCACCTTAGGCATTGGACTATCGCTATCTATCGAAACACTCGTCGCAGGTCTGGAATCTCTACTCGGAATTCGCTTTCTGGAATCCGATATCTATCCTGTGAGTTTCCTACCCTCATCACTGCAAACCGGCGACGTTATGCTGGTTGCCGGTATTTCTTTAGCAATGAGCATACTCGCTACACTTTACCCGGCACGCAAGGCCGCCAAGGTACAACCAGCAGAGGCGCTCCGTTATGACTAACGGTGACGTTGAAGGCGTTTTTTCTGGCGGTGACGCCACTGGTAACCGACATGAGCTAACCATAGATACCGTAAAGAAAGGTAACTCAGCAGAGAGAAAAAACTACCGGCCATCAGTGAGCCCAGCAGCAGAGGCTTCCAAACCCGGTTGAATTCAGCACTCAACCATTGCCAGTCCATCGTACCATCGAAAATCAGTGGCGGGGTTCCCAGCATCCAGGCACCGAGCTTATAGTTCATGAAGAGAATCGGAGTAATCGTAAGCGGGTTGGTAATCCACACCAGAGCCAAGGCAATCGGTAAGTTACAGCGTACCCAGAACGCTATAAGGCCCGCCAATAGCATTTGACCGGGAATAGGCAAGAATGCCGTAAAAACGCCCACCAAAAAAGCTATGGAAACCGAGTAACGGTTTAAGTGAAACAAGTTGGGATCTTTCATAAAAGGGGCTAAAAATCGCAACTTAGGATCAGTTCGAACACGAGTGTGATGGGGGAGGAATCGCTTAAAGATTTTTCTAGGCATTGATTAAACTGCGATCCAACGATCCAATTAATAGATAACAAGTTATACCGAGCAACAATGTCCCGCCGACGCGACAGTGCGATAAGTTCAGTCCCTGCTTATAATTCGTAGGATGGTATAACACCACAAAGAGCGCCCTGGCAAATTAATTGATATGAGCTTGAATCTACGTATCAAAGGCCTCGTTGAGGTTTTACTTGCCGCCTCCGCGTAACACGCACCAAATAGCCTCTCTCATTATTTAGCGCGTATATTGACTCCCTGCCGCTCTAAGCGTTGCTCGTTAAGCCGAATGGTGTTGATCTTTGGGATCTCAAACCTCACTCGTATCGCAACGCCTCAGCAGGTTCAATTTTAGTGGCTCGATAAGCGGGATATAGAGTAGCCAGAACGCTTAGTAACACACCGGTCCCACAGACTAACGCCACGTCTAAGATACGCAGCTCCGATGGAATCCGATCGATGAAGTAGACATTAGGGTCGAAGACGTAAAGCCCAAAAACTTGCTCAAACCAGCCAATAATGGCGCCGATATAGAGAGATAAAACACTGCCCAGCACCCCACCCAACAGAATTCCAACAATACCCAGCGTACTACCCTGTACTACAAATATCTTCATTACCTGTCGACGAGACATTCCGAGTGTTCGCAACACAGCGATATCGCTGCGTTTATCAGAAACCATTAATACTAAACTGGTAACAATATTTAACGCAGCGACACCGATGATAATCATCAACAGTAGAGTCACCATACGCTTTTCCATTTTAATAGATTGGAATAAGCTGCCCTGAGTCTGGCTCCAGTCTCTCAGTAAAAATCCCTCTCCCAATTGCGCAGATAAACTCTCGATAACGGCGGAGGTCCGATAGATATCCCGGGTGTGCAAACGCAAGCCCTGTACGCTATCACCGAAGCGAAACAATCGTTGGGCGTCCGCCAGGTGGATCAGCGCCAGAGAATGATCAACTTGAGCACCGACTTCGAATAAGTCGACAACACGAAAGCGCTTCACACGTGGAAATATGCCCGCAGGCGTTACCGATATCTGGGGTAGTGTCATTACCAGGGTATCGCCAATACCAATGTCCAGATAACGCGCCACTAAATGGCCGAGTACTATGCCAAACTCACCTGGCTGCAGTTGGTCCAATCGCCCCTGCCACAAGTGCTCGTCGATAACGGAGACAGAGACCTCACGCTCCGGCAACACGCCTTGAACTTCTACACCGCGAACACCTCTGGCGGAGGAGAGCATTGCAAAGTTACTGATATAAGGAGCTGACGCCAGAACACTCGAATTTTGTTCTACTCGCGAGGCTAGCCCTCGCCAGTCAGTTGTACGCGGCTGTTGATCGACAAAGCCATGGGGCACCACGCTGAGAATACGCTGCTTAATTTCACGATCAAATCCATTCATTACCGACAACACAACGATCAAAGCCAGAGTACCCAACGCCATACCGATCAACGAAAAACCACTAACAAAGGAAATAAAGTGGTTTCGACGTTTGGCGCGAGTATAGCGCAAACCAATAAATAGAGAAGGCGATGACAACATGGCTAGGCATTAAACGGAAAAAGCAACCAAATCACAAGCTAGATGTTTAACGGCGCTATTGATAATTGGTTTTGACCAAGATTATCTTATTAAAACAATGAGCGCTTTTAAAAAATCATGGAACTATTTTATATGAAAACATCTACCATTCGATCATGGCTTCTGCTTTCCGAGCGAAAACTTTGATTTAGCTCTATTAATCACAATTCTACTAACTATATGGAAACTTCTATTATGAATTTAAAATCTATCGCCTGTTCCGCACTCACGCTTTCCGCTTTTTTCTTGTGTTCACCTCTACAGGCCGGTGGATATCTGGGAGGTGGCCTCGGTTTTTCTTCTTTCAATTACGGCGACGTAGATGACGGCGATGCCAGAAAAATTTACTTTGGATACCGATTAGAAGATAGTGATTTCGCTATTGAGATTGCCGCTATCGATTCTGGCGAAGCTAGTGTCGATAATTCTGATCTAGAATTATCCGTAGATGGCGTTAACTTATCCGCAAGTCTTTAATACTGCGACTGACTTCGGTAAAAACTAACCACTCAATGTTTTTTTTCAAAGGCGGAATTTACAGCGTCGATACAGAATTGTCTAATTCATTTGAGTCGATATCTGATAGTAGTACCGGATTAAGTGTCGGCTTGGGACTAGAGTATGCTTTTGCCGATTTTTTAAGTGTGCGCGCCGATCTCGACAGTTTGATCGGTGTTGAAGACTTCAATAAAGATGAAGCTATCACTCTATTCACTGTCGGCGCCCAGTTTCATTTCTAATATTGACTGTAATATTGAGCACATCCGCAATAGCTGGTCGCATCGGCTATTGCGCTACTTTTTCACGAATCGTTGACCCCGCTGTTGGCATTGGCCCGATGAATGCAATAAGATAAGGACTTTAGCTTTCACCTATCAAGGTAGCCCTATGAGCAAACGGCTTGCTTCTTTATCTTTCCCAATTCTGTTTTCGATTATCTTCAGTTTCGCCGTGGCAACCACTGCTTTTGCCGAGGTGGTAATTGTCCCCCTGGGCCAGCAGGCCGCTGACAAACAAGATATCGAGCGACCCCGCCAAGGTATGACCAAGTCTCGCGTCGAAGCCGTTTTCGGGAAACCCAACAGCCGGGATGACGCTGTCGGTGAGCCGCCCATCTCTCGCTGGATCTACGATGGCTTCACCGTCTATTTTGAGTACGACCGGGCGATTCACAGTGTGCTTGCTCACCGCCGTAACAACTAATTAGTCTTAGCAAATAAAATAATAATCAGACAACTGACTGGGTAAAGTTAATACCACTAACATTCAATAACATCAGCTGCAGAAGATATTAATCAGAAAGTCGCCACCGACGAATGATTAATGTCAGCTGATCCTCTCCTTGCCGAGCGCGAATCTTACCGGGAAGCAAACGTCCATCGACTATCTGGTAAAGACTGTAATTTAGCGTCCAACCCGACTGTTCTATAGAAGTAATCCGGTTGCTTTTATCGTAGCGGATAGTACCAGCGGAAGACTTCGGACTATAAAGCCCTCGCACCCAGTATTTGAAACTGCTGATAGGTAAATCCCAACCAAAGGTCTCTCCAATAAACGTGTCGACATTATTTGAGAAAAGCGGGGATTCGCCGGGGCGTTCGATAATCACATACTGCTCATTGCCGCGAATGGTAGCGCTGCCCTGCCCCAAACTACCTTGTATCCTAATAAGATATTGCTGCTGTTCCTGCTGCCAGTTGAGTGTGACACTTCCACTGTTCTCTTCACTGCGGATTCCAAGTTTAGCCTGTATAGACCAGACATCTGGTGGTGGCAGCTCGACATCAACCACAGAGTCGACTTGCTTGAAAGGCGTCTGACTGCAGCCAATGAGCAAAATCGATAGTACATAGGTAGAAAGTGCGAGGCGCAGCGATTTGAGAGAGTTGTTCTGCATGGAGACCAATACCGTTTTCAGGGCGTTGCCCGAAGGCGCCGCATAGTGTCCAATATTTGGCGATCTTCGGGATTTTCTTTGAGGTTGTCACTCCAAATAGCGCGAGCATCCTGTTTGTCACCGTTTACCCAAAGAGCCTCACCGAGATGAGCAGCGATCTCCGGATCGGGAAACTGTTCAAGCGCTCGGCGTAGATAGTCGATGGCTTCACCGTTTCGGCCTAGTTTGAATAAGACCCAACCCATACTATCCATGATGGCTGCGTTGTCTGGCTGCAACTCCAAGGCCATGGTAATGAGTTGTAGCGCTTCCTCGTATCGCTGGGTTCGATTCGTCAGAAAATAACCCAGCGCATTTAGAGCCGTGGCATTCTCGGGCTCAAGCGCCAGAATATGGCGCAGATCAGACTCCATTAGCTGCAATTTATCCATCTGCTCGTAAAAACCCGAGCGAACATAGCGAAGATCAATATTATCGGGATACTCGGTTACTCCTCGATCGAGAGCCATCAGGGCTAAATCGAGATATCCAAGCGTCTGCAGTATTTCAGCTTCGGTAATATAAAGTTCAGGTCTGCGCTCCGGCGATTGCTGCCGCAGACGTTTAAAGTGAATTTGGGCATCGGCGATTCTCCCCTGCTTTGCCAAAATGCGAGCTGCCAGACTGTGACCAGTAGTGTAATTTTCTCCATCGATAATGGCAAAGTAGTAACGGAGGGCTCCATCGAGATCTTCCGTTGCCTCAGCCAAGTTACCCAAGTAAAAGCGAACAGCATTCTGTCGATACGGCACTTGTAAAAGTTCAGTTAACAGGCGCTCGGCCACTTGCCACTTCTCAAGCTCTAAAGCGATGAGCGCCCGTGAGAATTTGATATCCAGGTGCCGGGGAGATTGCGCGGATAAACGGGTAAACTCCTCATAGGCAGCATTAATATCGGTCTGCGTGAGTAAACGAGCATAAAGTAAGCGGAGACGAAGATCATTGGGCCTTTTGCCGAGCTGTGCTTTGAGCTTGTCGATAGCTAAGTCTGTCTGCTGACTGGCTTGTAAAAGACGAACTTCCTGCATCAGGGCCGGCATATACTGGCCATCCTCCAGCAATACCTGCTCAATGATCTCATAGGCGGTGGATGTATTTCCCTGCGATTCATAAAGTATGCTCAAACCCACGCGTGTGGAGAGATCACTTGGGTAACGCTGGGTTAATTGGCGATAGCGTTCAACCAAAGCCTGGAGCGTCAACCCATCGGCGTTGCGGCTGAAATTAGCAATGGTTTCGGTAATCGCTGTGCTGTGGACGTTGCGGTCCTGATCTGGACCAGGGGACGCTAGAATAGTCTCGGCGTAATTCAGTGCATCCAGTGGTTGGCGCAGTTGAATGTGAGCGGTGGCCATGAGGATATTTGCCTCGATATTCTCGGGAGCACGATCTACCCAAAGTTTACCCATTTCCAGAGCTTGGCGATCACGCCGAAAATACTGGGCCAAACGAGCAGCTCGAGCAATAATACCTACATCGCCGGTAGCTTTTGCTTCTTCAATATAATTATTCAGAGCCAGATCGTATTGTTGGCGACTAACAGCCAATTCGGCAACTAGTAGCGAATACAGGCTCTTCTCGGTAAAAGCCCCGTAAACAATAGGGGCTGGCTTCTGCCGCTTAGCAACTTGCTGAGCGTAGGAGTCAGACGATAACTTGGAGGTCTCTGGCTTTACTGGGGCGGTGCAAGCCGCAAGTCCAAGAAACATAAAATAGACGAGGATCAAAAAACGCATGAAATCAGCTTACTCCGTTTGATAAGCGATAGAAGAGACGTTTGAAATATTCTCACGGTAATAGTGAATTAACTAATCGTCAGAGAGATAATTGATTTGACAGTGGAATCTGATGGTTTTGCGAAAAGTGAGTCTCTTATAGCCAGCTCCGACAGTCGCATTATGGTGAAAGTTCGATTCGCTGACTGGTAAATGCTTTTGCAGAAACTTTATCGAACCATCGACAAGCGTTGGCTGCTATCTCATCGATGATAAAGTAAAATGACCGGCTTTTCCAAACAAGCGACTCCCACTTCCATGCCTATTGTAGTTTTTCCAGGGGCCAGAGCCCTATCCTCCTTTCGCGAAAAAAAGTTACAAGACCAAATCATCCAGATATCTGGGGTCTTACAGTTAACTCGGTGCAGCTATCTGCACTTCGTGAATGTTAGCTCGACACTCGACCAAGAAGAACAAAAAACTCTAGAGCAGCTGCTAGCCTATGGAGATCTGAATTCCATTCCCGAATCCATCGATGAAGAAAATAAAGAGCATCTGCTTTTGGTCGTACCACGGTTTGGCACCATCTCACCCTGGTCGTCAAAAGCAACGGATATTGCTCACAACGCCGGTTTAGATAAGGTGAGACGCATCGAGCGCGGTATTGCTTATTGGATCGATGGCGATATGGATCCACAACAACGATCAGCGGTAGCGGCCTACCTGCATGATCGCATGGTGGAAAGCATACTGACTTCTCTAAAAGCATCCGAGCAATTATTTATTCATGGCCAGCCAAAGCCACAAATGATCATAAATATTCTGGATGGTGGCCATAGATCCTTGGAAGCGGCCAATAGCGAGTTGGGACTGGCACTCACCGAGGATGAGATTGACTATCTTCTGAGTAGCTTTAAATCCTTGGAACGCAATCCGACAGATGTGGAATTGATGATGTTTGCGCAAGCCAATTCCGAGCATTGTCGGCATAAAATCTTTAATGCCTCCTGGAATATCGATAAGCAGGAGCAATCCGTCTCTCTCTTTGAAATGATTAAAAATACTTATCAGCAAAGCGGTGATAACGTACTCTCGGCTTATACAGACAACGCCGCTGTAATCGTTGGCAGTGAAGCTGGGCGTTTTTATCCCCACCCCGACGAGCATTTTTATCGACACCACCAAGAAGCTGTTCATTTATTGATGAAGGTGGAAACCCACAATCACCCCACGGCCATCGCGCCCTTTCCTGGAGCGGGTACCGGCGCCGGAGGCGAGATCCGCGACGAAGGTGCGGTGGGTCGCGGCGCCAAGCCTAAAGCGGGATTAACCGGTTTTACGGTTTCCAATTTACAAATCCCCGGTTGCGAGATGCCTTGGGAAAATGACTACGGCAAGCCGGAGCGCATCGCGTCGGCGCTGGACATCATGATCGAAGGTCCCATTGGCAGCGCTGCCTTCAATAACGAGTTCGGCCGGCCTAATATTTGTGGCTACTTTCGCACCTTCGAGATGGATTTTGGCGGAGAGCGCCGCGGGTACCACAAACCGATTATGCTGGCAGGCGGCTACGGCAACATCAAAACTGAACATGTTGCCAAGCAGAAATTTTCAGTCGGAGCAAAACTCGTCATCCTTGGCGGCCCGGCAATGCTGATTGGACTGGGCGGCAGTGCGGCATCATCTCTAACCTCGGGCACATCCACCGAAAATCTAGATTTCGCGTCCGTGCAACGGCAAAATCCTGAAATGGAGCGCCGCTGTCAAGAAGTTATCGATGGTTGTTGGCAACTCGCGTCGCAAAACCCCATCGCCTTTATCCACGACGTCGGCGCCGGAGGCCTTTCCAATGCCCTGCCCGAGCTGGTAAAGGACGGCGGCAACGGCGGAATCTTTGATCTGCGTCAAATACCCAACGACGAGCCGGGCATGAGTCCGCTGGAAATCTGGTGCAACGAATCTCAGGAGCGCTATGTCCTCGCAATAAAAGCGGAAGACCTGCCGCGTTTTGAAGCCATCTGTGAGCGCGAGCGCTGCCCCTACGCGATCGTGGGCGAGGCTATCGATGAAAAAAACCTGCGAGTCAAAGATACATTATTTAAGTCCAATCCTGTTGATCTTCCCATGTCGGTACTTTTTGGGAAATCACCCAAAATGCACAGAACCGCGGAAAAGACTCCACCGGCAAACTCGGCTTTTGATACCAAAGCAATCAATCTTAAGGAAGCCCTCGAGCGGGTGTTACAACATCCAGCAGTAGCCAGTAAGCAGTTTTTGATTAGCATTGGTGATCGCTCGGTGACCGGCCAAGTGGTTCGCGATCAATTAGTCGGGCCCTGGCAGGTACCGGTGGCCGATTGCGCGGTCACGACGGTTGCCTACGATACTTACACGGGCAATTATGCGGGTGAAGCCATGAGTATAGGTGAGCGCACACCGATAGCACTGCTGAATGCGCCTGCCTCGGGTCGAATGGCTATCGGAGAAGCCATTACCAATATTGCGGCAACACGTATTGGGCAGCTTGGGGATATTAAACTCTCGGCCAACTGGATGTGCGCGGCGGGCCACCCCGGCGAAGATGAAAAGCTTTTCCGTACAGTCGAGGCCCTCGGTATGGACCTGTGTCCACAACTGGGTATAGCTATTCCTGTGGGCAAAGACTCGATGTCCATGCGCACTACCTGGCAGGTGGAAAATCCATCAGATAACAATGCTAGTAACGATAAATCGGTCACTGCCCCTATGTCGGTAATCATTTCCGCTTTTGCCCCGGTACTGGACGTACGCCAGACCTTGACGCCACAGCTAAACCGACAAGTTGATAGCAAGTTGTTATTGGTCGATCTGGGCGCAGGTCAGCAGCGGCTCGGCGGCTCGATCCTGGCGCAGGTATACAGTCAACTGGGTGAGCAAGCGGCCGATGTCGACCGCCCGAAATTGCTCAGTGCTTTCTTCAATACTATTCAGTTTTGCCTGGCCAATAGTGAGCTACTGGCTTATCACGATCGCAGCGATGGCGGCTTATTTACCACTCTGACAGAAATGGCCTTTGCCGGCCATTGTGGTGTTGATATCGACATTACCCCTCTGGGAAATGATCCACTGAGCATTCTATTTAACGAGGAGTTGGGTGCGGTAATACAAGTGGCGACGGACAAATTAGACACAGTCAAGGCTCGATTTGTCGATGCTGGCTTGGATAACTTGCTAAAAGTCGTTGGTCAGTTGAATAAGAACGATCACCTGTGCATACGATTCGACGATAAAACAATTTTTGATCGCAATCGCGCCGAACTACAGTCTCTGTGGAGTGAACCCAGTTACCGTATTCAAGCACTGAGGGATAACCCCAAGTGTGCACGACAAGAATTTGATTTAATCAGACAGAATAATCCCGGTTTAAGTGTTTCCTTAAGTTATGATCCCGGCGAAGATATTTCAGCACCGTTTATTGCCAGCGGCATACACCCAAAAGTAGCCATTCTGCGAGAACAGGGTATCAACGGTCACGTTGAAATGGCTGCGGCATTTGATCGATCTGGGTTCCGCGCTGTCGATGTACACATGAGCGACATTCTCACTGGTCGAGTCGATTTGGAGAGCTTTCAGGGATTGGTCGCTTGTGGTGGCTTTTCCTATGGAGACGTTCTGGGTGCGGGCCAGGGCTGGGCGAAGACAATTTTATTTAACAGCAGAATCCGCGATCAGTTTGAGGCTTTCTTTCACAACAGCAATCATTTTAGCCTGGGGGTGTGTAATGGTTGTCAGATGCTGTCCAATCTGCGTTCGCTGATCCCTGGAACTGATCATTGGCCTTACTTTGAGCGCAACGAATCGGAACAATTCGAGTCACGCTTCAGTCTAGTTGAGATCCCAAAGACTCCATCAATATTTTTACAAGACATGGCTGGCTCTCATCTTCCAATAGCCATCGCTCACGGTGAAGGCCGCGCGCAATTTACCAGTGATTTGGCCTCTCAACGATGTGAGAACAGTGGTTTAATAGCATTGCGCTATCTCGACAACAATCTACAACCAGCCGCCACTTATCCCGCCAACCCCAATGGCTCAGTCGCGGCGATTGCTGGCGTCACCTCCTCCGATGGCCGCGCAACGATTATGATGCCACATCCGGAGCGCGTGTTTCGCAGCATAACTAATTCCTGGCATCCGGATAACTGGGGTGAAGATGGCGCTTGGTTGCGCATGTTTAGAAACGCACGGGTTTTTGTGGGATGATTGATGAAATCTTAGTAGCTATTTTCCACTGACTAAAATCAAACTTGGCTCTGTAGATGTATGAATAATAAGGTGAAC
>JBLIHY010000035.1:0-21158 GCA_047634655.1 Cellvibrionaceae bacterium | reverse complement strand
CCACACATACCTGACCATCAATAGCGCTGGAACCTATGTTTTTCAGGTTCGCATTTCGCGTCATATCAGGCAAAGTAACCCTTCTTTAAAACCGTCATTTTGGCGCTCACTCGCAACTAAAGAGCGTGCTGAAGCCCTTCGGCGTAGTCAACGAATCGGCTAGTTCATCACACCTCACATCGGCAAGGATCCTGTGTATGACCAACCCAATCACCCTGCAACAACTTGAATCATTCCTATGGGAAGCCGCTGACATTCTTCGCGGCAGTATGGACGCTTCCGAATACAAGGATTACATCTTCGGCATGATGTTCCTGAGGCACCTGTCAGATTCGTTTGACGAAGCTCAGGAAGCCATCATTGCCCACTATGTCGGTAAAGGTAAGACCGAAGCTCAAGCCCGTAAATTGGCCAACGATGAAGATGAATACGACCGTACCTTCTTTATCCCCGAACGGGCACGGTAGACGGTACTAAAAGATTTAAAACACGATATCGGTGCCGAGCTGAACAAAGCCACCGAATCGATCGAAGAGGTCAACCCGGCACTGGAAGGCGTGTTGGTCACCATCGACTTCAACATCAAGAACAAGCTTTCCGATAAAAAGCTGGGTGACTTACTATCACACTTCAGCCGTCACCGCTTACGCAACGCCGATTTCGAACGCCCCGATCTGTTGGGTACTGCTTACGAATACTTGATCAAGATGTTCGCCGATTCCGCCGGTAAAAAGGGGGGCGAATTTTACACTCCCAGCGAAGTGGTCAAGCTGTTGGTGTCATTGTTGAAAACCCATGCCGGGATGCGTATTTACGACCCCACAGCGGGTTCAGGCGGTATGTTGGTGCAAACCCGCAACTACCTTATACGCCACCATGAAAACGCCGCCAACCTGTCGCTGTTCGGTCAGGAGATGAACCTGAACACCTGGGCAATCTGCAAGATGAACATGTTCCTGCACGGGGTGTTCAATGCGGATATCAGGAAGGCCGACACCCTTCGTGACCCGCAACATACCGCCCACGGTGAGTTGATGACCTTTGACCGGGTTATCGCCAACCCGCCCTTCAGCTTAAAGAAGTGGGGCAAGGATGAAGCCGATAACGATGGTTATGGTCGCTTCCCTTACGGCACCCCGCCGAAGGATTCCGGTGACTTAGCCTTTGTTCAACATATGATCGCGTCACTGAATAATGAGGGGATGATGGGTGTGGTTATGCCCCACGGCGTGTTGTTCCGCGGTTCCAGTGAAAAAGAGATTCGCAAGGGCATTGTTAACGATGACTTACTGGAGGCGGTGATTGGATTGCCATCCGGGTTGTTCTACGGCACCGGCATTCCAGCTAGCTTGTTGATCATCAACAAGAACAAACCGGCTGAACGTAAGCGCAAGGTGCTGTTCATCAACGGTGAATTGGACTACCAGGAAGGTAAGAATCAGAACACCTTGCGTGCCCAAGATATTGAAAAGATCGTGGATACCTTCGATGGCTATAAAGTAAGCAAACGCTATTCCGCCGTGGTCACCCATGAAGCGATTGCCGAAAACGATTACAACCTAAACATACGCCGGTATGCCGACACCTCACCGCCCCCGGAAATCTTCGATGTCAGTGCAGTGTTGATCCAGCGCGACAATACACAGGGAGGTGCGAGTGTCGCGGGAGGCAGGACGCCAGGAGAGACCGAAGGCTATTACGACTTCAAACCCGGTATTGAAACCAAAGATGACCTACAGGGATGTATTAATGCCGTGAGCGCAGGAGCGGCAGCCATAAGTGACGAACACCAACGCCGAGTGATTACTCAGTTCGAACGCTGGTGGGATAAGTACCACATTTCATTACATCAGTTGGATGACAAGGTAGCCACTGCCGAAGCCGTGATGAAGGGCTACTTGGTGGAATTGGGTTATGAGTAATCCGGTTCCATATGGGTGGTCTAAGTCGCACCTTGGCGACTGTGTTGGTGTTCAAGGTGGTAATGCATTCAGAAGTGAAGCATTTACGGAATCAGGAATACCAGTAATTCGAATATCCAACGTTAAAAAAGATGGTAGCGTTGATTTAACGAATGCAATTTATGCTGATGAAGATGAAACCTTGGAAAGATTCAAGGTTGAGAGCGGTGACATTCTTATTGCCATGTCCGGTGCTACAACGGGAAAGGTTGGGCGTTACCGGTCTGCACGGTTTGCCTATTTGAACCAGCGTGTTGGAAAGTTTTTTGTCAAAAACGGTTCTGACATTAGTATGGATTTCATTCATCACGTCACTTCAAAAGACGACTTTGTCCAAGCCATTCTTATTGATGCTGCTGGAGGAGCACAACCAAACATAAGCAACAAACAAATTGAATCCATAACAGTTCTACAGCCCTCCCTTCCCGAACAACAAAAAATCGCCGCCATTCTGACTTCCGTGGATAACGTGATCGAATCCACCCAAGCCCAGATCAATAAGCTGCAAGACCTGAAAACCGCGATGATGCAGGAATTGTTGACCAGGGGCGTCTGCGACGAGAATGGAAAGCGGCACAGTGAATTCAAAGATTCACCGGTTGGACAGATACCGGTGGGGTGGGATGTAGCCAAGTTCAACGATATAACAGTGAAAATTCAGGATGGCACTCACTTTTCTCCACAGTCTAAGGATGGTCCTTGTCTCTATTTGACATCAAAGAATATTCAGATGGGTAAGCTGAAACTCAACAACATAGCTTACATCTCACAAGAAGAACATGATGCCATTTATAAACGGTGTGACGTTCAGTATGGCGATGTATTACTTACAAAGGATGGTGCAAACACCGGCAACTGTGCGATGAATACTTTACATCAACCATTTAGCCTTCTTTCAAGCGTTGCATTTCTTCGATGTGATACCACCATGTGCCTGAACGAATATCTTTACCAATTCATTTCATCGCCCAAGTTCCAAAAAGTCGTCAGTGACTCGATGACCGGTAACGCCATAACAAGACTAACCTTGACCTTGATTAAAAATATGGTCATTGCATTACCAAAAATTGAAGAGCAAACAGAGATAGTAAAAGCATTGACCTCCGTTGATAACAAAATGGAATCTGTGCGGGTCAAGTTGGGAGCCCTTCATAATACTAAAAAAGCCCTGATGCAAGACCTACTCACCGGCAAGGTACGGGTCGCCGCTCCTACGCATCCCTGCGACCAGGGCTCTCGCGCGTCCGGGACATCGACAACGGATTAATACCATGGATAAGGACGAATACGACAAGGTTGAACTACCCGCGCTGGAACAGCTTCAACAACTGGGTTGGCACTTTCTACCCGGGGCTGCTCTTGCTCCGCTGAAGGCTCCTGCGCCCTCCCCCGCTGGCGCTTTCAGCGATGAAGCCCACCGCGCCCAATACGGATCACTGGGTGTCGCCATCAATACCGGGCTGCCCAATGCCCCCAAGATCGCCTTCACCGGCACCCCGCTGATCACCTCGGAAAAAACGTCTAACGAGTTCGGTGGGTATATCGACACTTACACCATTGAACAGGCGGTTGCCGATGGTGCCACCTGTCAGATTTTGTACGAAGGTCGTGCCGCTGCCACCAAGGTGACCGGTGATTCATTGGATAAGTTGTTCGATGAATATTTCGGTGACCGCACCGCGGAAGAAAAACAGGCGATTAAGAAGAAGTTTGGTACCGAACAAGCGGTGTTTGAAGCCCCCCAACGCATTCGGTGGGTTTGTATCGACCTGTTGAAGCACTACCGGGAGCACATTCAACCCAACGGCTTCAAGGCGATGATTGTTACCTCGTCGCGCCGTGCGGCGGTGACCTATAAGAAGATATTGGATGAACTGGATGGACCCGATTCCGAAGTGATTATTTCGGGGAATCATAATGATCATAAGTTGTTCACCACGATCATTCCAAAGAGTTTTGGAAGGCGGTTGAACCGATTATGCCCGATTATGCCGAGTGCAAAGAATGGTTGAAGGTGAATGCCATGGGGTTGGCGATCTAAGGTTTAAGCAACGCTTAAATAAGCTGCATAGGTGTAAAAATAGCATATCCAAATGGGTTCCAGTGTCGTCAGTGTTGAATGAGCGCGGTTTCAAAACACGAATGGGTAGAGTTATGGACCGCTGCTTTAGTTAGGAGGGTGACGCTTACCGATACCGCATGGGCTTGATCCCAAGCTGTTTAATGAATCGAGTTTGCTAGAAGTTCACACACTTAGGTTGAAAATCCGTTCCGTACATCATTAGAGTAACCCAGTCGGAAACTGAAGTTGGCTACACCTCACTAGTATCACCCTATAACACCAGTAAATTAACTAGATTATCTAGTAAAAAAAT
Source organism: Cellvibrionaceae bacterium (assembly GCA_047634655.1). Lineage (GTDB taxonomy): Bacteria > Pseudomonadota > Gammaproteobacteria > Pseudomonadales > Cellvibrionaceae > CANLBN01. The sequence continues at coordinate 16,822 of JBLIHY010000035.1, read as the reverse complement.
CAATAATTATGTCCCCATTGATAACTAAAATCCTACTGATCAGATCTTGTTATAAAGCTGAGGACATTTTTTTGTTTTTAAACGTTTTATGGAAAAAATGCAGTGTCTCGATTAAATCTATCCCCATCAAATAACAGGCTGTTAACCTGTTATAGGGCGTCGACTACCGACTTTTACATAGGCTTGTACTTCTTGTAAGCTTTTGATTTTTTAGTTGTTTAATTGTTTACCCACAGAAAAGTCGTTGCCTAATTATTGTATTAATAATAAGTAGTTATATATTAAGTAAATATTATTATTATTTAATAACTCATAACAAAAATTACTGAACACCGATCTGTTTTGCCATAGGTTGCCTGTGTTGTCTTTGAATTCAAGTCAGTGCTGACTCAGATATTTACCGCTTTAGCTGCATCGGGATAATGCTGCAACATGCGTTGGTACCAATCTTTCGTTGGAGTACCTTCCTCGAGAAAGACCGTGTCGTTGATGCAAGCTATCCAGATCAGAGTACTTAGCAGGCAGATATCGGCATAACTTGGCGATGCTCCTGCGAGAAAATCTTGGTTTTCCAACAGCTTGCCAATTTTTGCCAGTTCTTGTTTCAGACTGACAAGTGCTTCGGGTGCTTTTTTTGAGAAAGCTTCCAGTGTCATGCCCAGCTTTGCTTCCCGGCTCTCGCGGAAGTATTGCTTATCTTCATCGGCAATGAGTTGGAACAAATCCATTAAAATAAGCGGGCGCACGAACTGCGCTATCGTTGTATCGCACTGCTCATTCATCGACTGGGCAAGCTTCTTCCCAGCTTCATTGATAAATAGAGAATTCTTTGGATATTTCGCTTCGAGATAGACGGCGATGTTCCAGGAATCGGTCACAACTTCGTCGCCGTCTTTAAGCACGGGTAGCAGTGAATAGTCTACGAATTTCAATGTTTCGGGATACTGATGGTACTGCACCGGTTGACTTTCGAAGGTGATTTTCTTGTGGTTCAAAGCCAGGTGGGATTTCCAAGAATGTGGACTAAATTTGCGATTAATATCTTTAGCGGTGAGCTCGAACAGGATGCATGTCATAGTTTTCCCCCTAGGTCTTAGTGTTTTTAATAGTAATTACAATCTAGCTGTTTCTCTGTGTTTACTGGGATACGGATGATTATCCAGCAGTGGGACTTGCGAAAAATGGTGCTATGCGCGTTGGCCGAATAGAATTTTTTTGCTGTCCTCTGTAACCGTAGGATTTTCATTGACCTCCTCGGCGATTTCGTAGGCGCGTTTCACCGCGGGACGCTCCAGCATTCTGTTGAACCAAGCTTGCAAATTGGGAAAATCATCCAGATTCTGACCCTGTTGCTCATGGGGTTTGATCCACGGGAAGCAGGCCATATCTGCAATGGAATAATTGTTGGAAATGTAGCTTTTACCCGCCAGCTGTTTATCCAGAACCCCGTAGAGCCGATTGGTTTCATTGACGTAGCGGTCAATGGCGTAAGGTATTTTTTCAGGGGCATAAATTGCAAAGTGATGGTTTTGCCCAGCCATGGGTCCCAATCCGCCCATCTGCCAGTGCAACCATTGCAGAACTTGATAGCGCTCTGCGCCCGATAAAGGTAGGAATAGGCCTGTTTTGTCGGCGAGATACTCGAGTATAGCCCCGGACTCAAACAGGCTTAGCGGGCCTTTTTCGGGGCCTCCTGGATGATGATCGACAATGGCGGGAATACGATTGTTGGGACTAATGGCCAGGAAGTCCGGCTCAAATTGCTCTCCCTGGCCGATATTTATTGGTTTGATATTAAAACGAATCTTGGCTTCTTCGAGAAAAATGGTGATTTTGTGGCCATTGGGTGTGGTCCAGTAGTAGAGGTCGATCATCGGTGAAGCCTCCCAGCTGCGAGCATTGGTTATTGTCTTCGGCAAGCATGTCAAATATAAAAATTGTGTCAAGCCTCCACGAGGCATAACCGTTGTTTATTCCAGAGTTACAGGGACTTTAGCTGTTGTATTTCTGCACCCATTACTCCCCGGTTAACCCCTGTTAACTATCAACTTATTAACAGACTTATCCACAACTATATGGATTTAAAACTGAAAATTTTCATCTAAAAATACGATATATTGACAACATTTACTTATAAGCAATTGTTTTTATTGACTAAATAAATTAACGGGAAAATAATTTCTAGAATTTTTGTGGATAAGTCTGGCACCGAACTATTAACAAGAGTAAAGTGCTTTCACTTTTAAAGAGAACCGGAAGAAATATGGCGAAATCTTTAAATATTATCCTTCTGCCGCGATGATTGAAAATTGATATTTTTCAGCCCTTTTAATCCATTTTTACCTAATAAAAACGGTAGACAATACGTTTTTTAACATCGCCACACCCTCAACCAAGATAACAATCAGCTGATTAAAATAAGGTAAAAAGAATTAGGATGACAGTCGCTATGGCAGAAATATCTGTAACCATTTGGGAAGAATGTTCGCATACTTTGAAAAAGGAATTACCTTCACAGCACTTCAATACCTGGATTAGACCCTTAAAACCGCACGTTGATAATAAATCGGGACAGTTTGCTTTGCTGGCCCCGAATCGTTTTATTTTGGATTGGGTTAACGATAAGTTTTTCGATCGAATTAACCAGTTAGTTGACCAGTATTGTATTGCAGCTGCTGTCCAGCCGCCCTCAGAAATTATTTTATGTGTCGACCGGCAACCGCCGCCGCGTTTCTGGTCTAAACAACCGTCCCAATCGAGTTCCGTAGCTGTGGATTCGTTTCAAACACCTACCTCCGAGACCGGTCGGTCAGAGGCTTCCCATCAGAACCCCGAGATAAGTTCGACGGAATCGTTTCCGAGAGTCCCTGGAGAATCTTCGATTACACAGGTATCTGATTATGCGTCGCCGCCGGTTGATAAGATGCCGTCGCTTTTTTCGGTTAACTCTTCTGCTACCGTTAAAGCTCCGGTGATGTCCAGAAAACCGGTGATAAAAAGTAGCGCGGATGTCGAGGGTGGACTGAAACATCAAGATGGCTTGAATCGAAATTCTACCTTTGAAAGCTTTGTTCAAGGTAAATCCAATCAGATGGGCGCCGCTGCTGCGCAACAGGTCGCAGAAAATCCAGGTGGTTCTTACAATCCGTTGTTTATCTATGGTGGTGTTGGTTTGGGGAAAACACATTTGATGCACGCTGTAGGTAATGGAATGTTGGCCCGCAACCCTAACGCTAAAGTTGTTTACCTTCACTCTGAGCGTTTTGTGGCCGATATGGTCAAAGCACTGCAGCTTAATGCTATTAATGATTTTAAACGCTATTACCGCTCAGTAGACGCTTTGTTGATTGATGATATACAATTTTTTGCTGGAAAAGAGCGCTCCCAAGAAGAATTTTTCCATACTTTTAACGCCTTACTTGAGGGTAACCAGCAGATTATTCTCACTTGTGATCGTTATCCCAAGGTGATTAGTAATCTCGAAGAGCGCCTAAAATCTCGCTTTGGATGGGGTTTGACGGTTGAAGTTGAGCCTCCAGAACTGGAAACTCGAGTTGCTATCTTGATGAAACGCGCTGAAAAAGCGAGCATCGATCTACCTCATGACGCTGCTTTCTTTATTGCACAGCGAGTTTGTTCTAATGTTCGCGAATTGGAAGGAGCCCTAAAACGCGTGATTGCCAATTCGACATTTACTGGTAGACAAATAAGCGTCGATTTGGTGCGGGAAGCCTTGAAAGATCTCTTGGCATTGCAGGATAAGCAGGTCAGTATTAGCAATATTCAACGAGTCGTGGGCGAATACTATAAAGTCAAAGCGAGTGACTTCACCTCACCTCGTCGCAGTCGTTCGGTTGCTCGCCCCCGACAAATAGCCATGGCTCTTGCTAAAGAACTCACTAACCACAGTCTTCCAGAAATCGGTGATGCCTTTGGTGGTCGAGATCATACGACGGTACTTCATGCCTGCCGTAAGGTTAAGAGCCTCTGCGAAAGCGATTCAGAAATACAACAAGACTTGAGAAACCTTCAACGCCTTTTAACGGCATAACTTATTGGCGTACTTGTAAATTTCTGTCCGTCAAAAGGTCTCAACCTGTTACAATTTACACGCATTTTTTAGATGTTCTTGGATTAGTATTAGCTCAACCGAAGCAAAAATTTTTGCTTCGGTTGAGCTGGCTTGCGAGAGTTTCCCTATGCTAATTTTCCTCTATTTATCTCGGAGTTCGAGGTTAGTATGGCTACTGATATTTCTTCAAACCTATACCATCACGAGAGATTGTTGGCGTGAAATTTACAGTTAAACGCGATAGTTTTCTAGCATCTTTACAAATGGTGACGGGTGTTGTCGAGCGCAGGCATACACTGCCGGTTCTGGCAAATCTTTTATTTGTCCTGTCCGAAGATAGTTTGGCAATTACTGGTACTGATCTCGAAGTGGAAATTACCGCTCGCGTATCGACAGAAACCATTGGTCAAACGGGTAAAATCACCGCCTCCGCACGTAAATTGATGGACATTTGTCGTTCTTTATCAGAAGGCAGTTCAATTGAATTTATTGTCAGCGATGATAAGCGACTGACTGTAAAAAGTGGGCGCAGTCGCTTTACCTTATCAACTCTTCCCGCCGATGACTTTCCGATCATTGATCTTGATCCCGGGGATATAGAATTCTCTTGTCCCCAGACAGTGATCAAACGCTTACTCGACGCCACCAGCTTTGCCATGGCTCAGCAAGATGTGCGTTTCTATCTAAACGGTGTTCTCTGGGAGGTAGAAGACAATCAATTGCATTGTGTTGCCACCGATGGCCATCGTCTTGCCCTTTGTACTCAGAAGCTAGATATCCAGGTTCCCGAAAAAGTTCAGGCAATCCTACCTCGTAAAGGAGTGATTGAGTTCTCTCGGCTGCTAAAACAAGATGAAGGGGATGTTCGCGCCAATATTGGTAGCCATCATATTCGACTACAAACAAGTGCTTACACAGTTATATCGAAACTTGTGGATGGTAAGTTCCCGGATTATCAATCGGTCTTACCCCGAGGTGGGCATAATGTGTTGGTGAGTGATCGAAATGAATTAAAAAAAGCTTTTAGCCGAGCATCCATACTTTCTAATGAAAAATACCGAGGTGTTCGCCTAGTACTTGCCGATAATCAACTGACCATAATGGCCAGTAATCCAGAGCAGGAAGAGGCGGAAGAGCATGTGGTCGTGGATTACTCAGGTGATTCTGTCGAGATAGGTTTTAACGTTACCTATCTTCAGGATGTAGCTGGTGCTCTGACCACGGACCGCATAAAGATGACACTGTCAGATGCCAGCTCCAGTGCATTACTCGAAGAGGCAGAAAACGGTAACGCAGTTTATGTGGTTATGCCGATGAGGCTTTAGTTGACCTCTGATATGGATGTCAGTTTCGCTAGCTTTTTGCGTTCTTGAACGGTAAAAAATCAGACTATTGACCGAGTTTTAACTTAGTCAGCTCGATGGCAAAGTGATCTTTCTTTCCAACTGTATTCGTTGATTAACAAAATCTGGTTTTCTTAGGGGCCATCCCGAGTCTAAAGAGCCAGAGTACAAATTGGTGATTTCAATTTATTGAGTAGGCCGTAAGTATTTGATTTCTAGCCTTTTTGGTAGCTATTTAGAAGCTTTAAATACTGCTTAACACTAATTTGTTGTTCGTCCAGTCGCTTTCGGGTTAATGGTAATCTCAGCACAGCTTTGTAACCTCTATCATGACCCACCTTAAGCGAATCCAGATTCATCATCTAAGAAATCTGACGGATGTTAGTCTAGAGCTTTCACCGCGAGTAAATCTATTTTTTGGTGACAATGGCAGTGGTAAAACCAGCTTCCTTGAAGCCATTTCTCTACTAGGGATGGGGCGCTCCTTTCGCAGCCAGAAAAATCATTCCCTAATTCAAAGCGAGCAAAAAAATACTACCCTGTTCACCGAGCTGTCCGATTCCGCTGGGCACCGGCACTCTATAGGGATTCAAAAAAACCGATCTGCTCAAAATTTCGTTCGTATGAATGGCGAAACTTTGACCTCAGCGGCGCCTTTAGCTCACAAACTACCTTTACAAATTATTAACGCTGATTCATTTCGTCTGATAGAAGGATCTCCAAAGGATCGTCGTCGTTTTCTGGATTGGATGGTGTTTCACGTGAAACCTGATTTCCCAGGACTTTGGAAGCGTTTCCAAAGAACACTGAAACAACGCAATAGTCTTCTGAAAAATGATAAAATGAGCGAATTGGAGATAATGTCCTGGAGTCCCGAATTTGTTAATGTATCTGAGAAAATTCACCAACTGAGACAAAATACTCACTCGCAGTTATGTGAATACTTTATCAACCTGAAAGATGATCCGTTAGCGAAATTTTTTTCTAGTATTGAACTAGACTACCTCCCCGGTTGGGAGCTGGACCTTGGTTTGGATCTTGTGCTTCAACAAAGCCTAAGCAGAGATCGACGTTACAACTACACCCATCATGGCCCACATCGCGCCGATATTAAAATTTTACAGGACGGCAAGCCTGCCGGTGATATTTTAAGTCGCGGCCAAGAAAAAACCTTAATCGTCACCATGCACTGGATACAGGCGAAGATATATCAGGACGCCCATCAACAGGCCTGCGTATTTCTAATCGATGATTTGCTGGCCGAATTGGACGAAACCAATGCTCGTCAATTAATCGATCGCCTCTGGGATTTCGGCGGGCAACTTTTTATGACTGGCCTTGATAGCGAGCAGCTAAAAAAACTTTGGTCAGATAAATCAGCCGACGATATAGCTATGTTTCACGTGGAACAGGGCAAAATATCTCCTTTAAACCGTATTTAAATCAAGTGGAATTTATTTAATGACAGAGAAAAATGGTAATTACGACTCTTCCAATATTAAAGTACTTAAGGGTCTGGATGCAGTTCGTAAGCGACCTGGTATGTATATCGGTGATACTGACGACGGTAGCGGACTTCACCATATGGTCTTCGAAGTTGTTGATAATTCCATCGATGAAGCACTAGCCGGTCATTGCAGCCAAATTAGTGTCACTATTCATACAGATGAATCCATCTCCGTCTCTGATAATGGCCGCGGTATACCAACAGAAATTCATGAAGAAGGAGTCTCAGCGGCAGAAGTCATCATGACTATACTGCACGCTGGTGGTAAATTTGATGATAATAGCTACAAGGTCTCTGGAGGTTTACACGGTGTCGGTGTTTCAGTTGTCAATGCCTTATCCTCAGAATTGACTCTGACTATTCGCCGTGGTGGCAAGGTTCACGAGCAGTTATATCGCGATGGTGTACCACAGATGCCACTAAAAGTTATTGGCGATACTGAGCAGACCGGAACGCATGTTCATTTTAGACCTTCCCCTAATACCTTCAATAATATTAGGTTCCATTTTGATCTGCTGGCAAAGCGTCTGCGTGAATTGTCCTTTTTGAACTCTGGAGTTCGCATTCAGCTCAAAGACGACCGCAGTGGTAAAGAAGATATCTACGAGTACAAAGGCGGCTTAAAAGCATTTGTTGAGTACCTTAATACTAATAAAAATACTTTGAATCGGATTATGCATACAACCTCCCGTGAGCGTGCGGATGGGATTGTTGTGGAGGTTGCTCTGCAATGGAACGATAGTTTCCAGGAAAGCATTTTCTGTTATACCAATAATATTCCTCAGCGGGATGGTGGAACTCACCTTGCTGGTTTTCGAGCGGCTCTAACTCGGACTCTGAATGGTTATATTGAAAAGGAAGGAATTAGTAAAAAAGAAAAAGTTAATACCACTGGAGATGACGCCCGCGAAGGTATTACAGCTATCGTTTCGGTTAAGGTACCCGACCCAAAATTTTCTTCACAGACTAAAGATAAGCTGGTTTCGTCCGAAGTTAAATCAGCGGTTGAACAAGAAATGAGCCTGGCATTTTCCGACTATCTTCTGGAAAATCCGCAAGAGGCCAAAGCCATTGTCAGAAAAATGATTGAAGCTGCTAGAGCCAGGGAAGCCGCTCGTAAAGCCAGAGAGATGACGCGTCGAAAAGGTGCTCTCGACATCGCTGGTTTGCCTGGAAAATTAGCGGATTGCCAGGAAAAAGATCCTGCGTTATCCGAAGTCTACTTGGTGGAGGGCGATTCCGCTGGTGGTTCGGCTAAACAGGGACGCGATCGTAAAACTCAGGCTATTTTGCCGCTCAAAGGTAAAATCCTTAACGTAGAAAAAGCCCGTTTTGATAAAATGCTTTCCAGCGTTGAAGTTGGCACTCTCATTACAGCCTTAGGTTGTGGTATCGGTAAGGAGGAGTTTAATCCAGATAAGTTGCGCTATCACCGTATCATTATCATGACTGATGCCGATGTCGATGGTTCTCACATACGCACTCTCTTGTTAACTTTTTTCTTTCGTCACACGCGTGAACTCATTGAGCGTGGCCATATTTACATTGCACAACCACCGCTTTACAAAGTGAGTAAAAATAAACAAGAGGAATATCTGAAAGACGAGCAAGCGTTGACGAATTTTTTGACAGGTGCCGCTCTAGAAAAATCGCAAGTGTTTACTAACTCGGAAGCCCCTGCAATGTCAGCCAGTGCTTTCGAAGCGCTAGTCGCTGAATACCGTCAGGTCATCACTACCATCGAGCGTTTGAGTCGTGTTTATCCGGCAGAAACTCTCGAACAAATGATCTATATAGATGCGCTGGCCGCTGAAAAACTGAGTCAACATGGTGAAGTAGAAGCTTGGTGTCAGCGTCTGTCGGAGCGTTTGCAAGAGGGCGAGGTCAGCGGATCTAACCGCTACTTAATAAGTTTGGTAGAAGATCATGAGCGCAAGCTGTTCTTGCCGAAAATCGAAGTGTTGTCTCACGGCTTAAGTTATAAGTATCCTTTCACTCGCGAATTCTTCATCTCTGGAGAATACCAATCCATTGTTAACCTCGGCGTAAAAATAAACGGTTTGATCGAGACTGGCGCTTATGTTCAGCGCGGTGACAAACACCAGGAAATTAAAAGCTTTAAGGAAGCTCTGGAGTGGCTAATGTTGGAATCCCGAAAAGGCTACAATATTCAACGCTATAAGGGTCTTGGTGAAATGAATCCGGAGCAGCTTTGGGAAACCACTATGGATCCAGAAACTCGACGTATGTTAAAGGTTACCGTTGAAGATGCCATTTCTGCCGATCAGATATTTACTACTCTGATGGGCGATCAAGTGGAGCCTCGTCGTGAGTTTATTGAGTTGAATGCGCTTTCAGTTGCAAACCTGGATATATAGGGCGGTACGCGATTTGATGAAGGCTTGTCTTGCGCATCAAAAAATAAGATTACGGCAACGTTAACTACTTTAAGAAGATGAATCATTTAAAGCATTGTGCCTGTGCCGGGCACTACGAACTGAGTTCCGCTTGAATCTTCCATTTTTTAAATAAAAAAGTACTTGATCGATAACCTTCTCATTTCTCATCATGAAAGGGTGGCTTGTCTCTAATTCTATATGATCGTTCATGCCTGAAAGTTTGGTTCTTTCTATAGAAACTTTACCATCGTCAGCGCCGGGAATTAGTGTGGAAAGAAAGAAATTAATACTTTTATTGCCTGCGATAATTCCCAAGTCAAAATTTGCGGGGCCCAGGGTATTGGGGACACTCAGCACATCGGTTCCAAGCTGAAGGCCCGCATCGCCATTAATGAAGTGAAAACCTGGAATTTCCCCTAGTTTATCCACGACTTCACTTCCCTTGTTTGGGGGACCCAACATAACAACCCGAGCTAGCCTAGATATATCGTGAGTGGATAAGTACTGTCTGACTAATATCCCCCCGAACGAGTGAGTAACAAAATTGATTTCTGGGTCATCTCCACATTTCTTAAGTGCAGAGCCTATGGCTTTTTCCGCCAACACCTCAATTTTGTATTTCCTGGATGAATATCCATCATTAACGACCTGATAGCCATTTTCAGCAAGTTTCTCTTCTATCTTACTCATTGAGTTTTCAGTTCTAGCAAGTCCGTGTAATAGAACTACACACGAGGAGTGGACTACTGAACTCAATAGGAAGAGAATAGCTAGCCAGAGCAGCTTCGCAATTAAGCGCTGATGCTGCCTGACTTTAGGCTGGCAATAAGATCCTTGACAGTATTTCATTGTTCGACTAATTCTGAAATCCTCTGGAAACACTAATCCATCAGCTAAATAATTCCCGAGCTAATCAGAAGAGTTTTTATATAACTTAAGAGTATTTTGATTAATTTATCCATAAATTAATCTTCGGTCAAAAAAATTCGATTTTTTCTCGCATATTCAATTACTTAATGTCATTGAATATGGCAGCACTCCCCTATTCTGTAGGAACCTCTGAATTTATCAGAAATTCCTTAAATTCGATCTTGATCTTCCTTGTCGCTGACAGCTTGATCGTCGATATCTTTAACACCGTCAATCCTCAGTTCTTTTAGCTTCCGTGTTAGCGTGTTGCGTCCCCAGCCCAGTAAATCCGCGGCATCTTTCTTTCGTCCCAAGCTGTGTTTAAGGGCAATTTCGATAAGAGCTTTTTCAAATAAAGGCATAGCTTGATGAAGAATTTTTTTGTGTCCTAAAGTCAGTGCGCGCTCTGCCCAATGGCGCAGAGACTTTTCCCAGTCACCGACAGGCGCTGGTGAACTTTGTTCTTCTAGTAACTCTGGTGGCAAGTCGTCGATATGAATTTCGCGACCGGGGGCCATTACAGTGATCCAGCGACAGGTGTTTTCCAGTTGTCGAACATTGCCAGGCCAAGCCATTTTACATAAGTATTTCTCAGTCTCTGGTAATAGAAATTTAGGTGTTACTTCGAGGTCTTTGGCTGCAGATTCGAAAAAATGGCGAGTCAATTTCGGTATATCTTCGCGGCGATCGCACAGTTTGGGAATGTGAATACGAATGACATTCAAACGATGGAAAAGATCTTCGCGGAAACGATTTTCGTTCACCAGTTTTTCTAGATTCTGATGCGTGGCAGCAATAATCCTGACATCGACTTTGACTGTGTTGTGGCCGCCCAAACGATAAAACTCACCATCCGCTAACACTCGTAACAAACGGGTTTGTGTTTCCGCGGACATATCTCCGATTTCATCGAGAAATAACGTTCCGTTATTGGCTTGTTCGAAACGCCCCTGGCGTCGGTTGGCGGCTCCAGTAAAAGCACCTTTTTCGTGCCCGAATAATTCCGTTTCAATCAAATCTTTAGGAATAGCTGCCATGTTCAAGGCGATGAACGGTTGATGTTTGCGCGGGCTGTGGTGGTGTAGAGCTTGCGCAACCAGCTCTTTACCTGTGCCCGATTCACCGTTGATTAATACAGTGATGTTGGATTGTGATAAGCGACCAATGGCTCGAAACACCTCCTGCATAGCGGGTGCTTCCCCGATAATTTCGCCGCTATTTTGCAACACCAGTGGCTCTACAGCCGGCGCGGTGTCAGTTTTACGTGAATGAGCTACGGCTCGGTGAGTAACCGCCACTACCTCGTCGATATCAAATGGCTTGGGTAGGTATTCAAAGGCACCACCTTGATAAGCAGCTACCGTACTCTCGAGATCTGAGTGAGCTGTCATGATAATAACCGGTAGGTTTGGATGTTCTGTCTGCAACACATTTAACAGGTCGAAGCCATTGATACCCGGCATACGCACATCGCTGATAATTGCGGTGGGCTGTTCTCGGCGCAAATGCTTCAAAAGACAATCACCACTTTCAAAGGTGGAGATATTCAGCCCTTCTTTTTCCAGAGCCTTTGCCAGTACCCAGCGGATGGAGCGGTCATCGTCTACGATCCACACAGCATGGTTCGTTGAATGGGAAGCGGAAATGTTTTTTCTGGTCATGAGTTTAACTCTAGAGGTAAGTAGACAAGAAACTGTGTCTTGCCCGGTTCGCTGGTACATTCAATCAAGCCGTTGTGTTGGTTGATTAATTGCTGCGAAATAGACAGACCAAGGCCGGTTCCCTCAGCTCGGCCAGAAATCATCGGATAAAAAATATTGTCGAAAATACTTTTAGGGATGCCTGGACCGTTGTCGCTAATCGTCACCGTGCAGACCAGAGCGTGATGTTTACAGCCTATGGTGGATTTGTGTTGAATGCGCGTTCTAAAGCAAATTTGTGGTTGTTTGATAGAGGGATCACTTTCAAGAGCTTGTACAGAGTTGCGTACAATGTTGAGAAAAGCCTGGATGAGTTGGTCAAGATCCCCCATTAGTTCGGGGATGCTGGGGTCGTAATCCCGCTTAACCGCGATGCGGCCTTCGGTTTCCGCCTTAATGAGTGTAATAACCCTTTCGGTGACATCATGGATTTTCATCGGCTTGATATCAATCGGCCGACGTGGCCCCATCATTCGGTCAACCAGATTACGCAATCGATCGGCTTCGGAAATAATAATGCCCGTGTATTCGTTCAATTCTTCTTGATCTGATATTTCCCGCTGCAGCAATTGTGCAGCACCTAGGATACCGCCTAGCGGATTTTTCACTTCATGGGCTAAACCACGTATGAAATGGCGACTGGTATTTTGAGAAGCGATCAACGCTTCTTCGCGGCTAATTTGCAGCAGACGATCGAGCTGTTGTATTTCGAAAAGCACTTGCTGGCGTTCTTTCATTGGGGTTACCGTATAATCCACGGTAATACTTTTATTGTTATGCAGGCGCCAACTTGCTTTGCGTTTAGTGTAGAGAGAGTCATTTTTCAGGGTTTGCCTGGCTTTTTCCATAGCATCGTCACTTTCATAGTAAAAGCTTTGAATGGAACGGCCATGGACATGGTTGAGACTCACTTGCAAAACATTCTCACAGGCACCGTTTAAATAGATTAAATGCAGCTTTTCGTCGGCTACAAGAACGGCAGTCGATAAGTTGTCGAGTAGCTGTTTGAAATCCTGGTTAATCGTCCCCTCATGCATTAGTTTATTACTTTCGTTGAACAGTAAACGATCTGGCATGGCGACAGTCCCCGATAACACCTAAATTGAATGATCTTAATATGGCAGCAATTGTGTTAATGGGCAGTAGGATATTCTTGATGCATTTAAGTTGCCGTAGTTCACCAGAGGGGAACACAGAGAATTTTTTTACTAACAAAAAACTGGCTAAATCAATGAGACCAAGGCTTCGCTGCCAACTTAACAAAAGTAGAGGGCGTTGAAGCACTGGCTCAAATTTCTACGCTTTCAGCACTTCGTAATTCTCGGTATTTGAAGGTCTTTCTGTACTCCTATTGAATCATGCACTTCTCGAAAAGACGCAAACGGCAGATACAAATCTGGCCTGTGGTGTTGCTCACTGACCCGATCAGCACAAGCAGTTTACTATAGGCGATGTCTTTACTTCCATGGCCGCTTTTGCTGGAAAACTTCAGGTAATAATCCTTTTCTACTTTCTGTTTGGTTAAACCTATCTATACGCCTTTTTATACATCCTATATGTCTCCACTCTTTATTGCGTATTTTTCCATCGATAATTTATCCCGCGCAATATAACGACTTTATCCAAGGTATGGTTAATAGATCGAGCTTTCCTGTTCCAATGGCCATCAGGTCTTTAGACAATTTCACTACCGTGGGTATCTATTGACGTCTAATTTTTGAGAGATGCCGGTATCACTATCACTGGCAATACATTGAGTACTCTCAATCGCAGGCTATTTAGTTGAGTCCGGTACACATGGGTGTCTTGCATACCGATATACGAGTTCGGCCGGAGAATTTTTCTGATAACCGCTAGTGTGAGTAAGCTTTACGAAATGTACAGTTGAAAGCCTTATTGAGTGCTGCAAAGTAACTTGGCTTTGGTACCTCGGTCTGAACGGGGCAAGCCAATTTTACTATTGAAGATGGTGTCCACATTAAAGCAACCGTTCGAATCGATAGCGAAATTCTTAATCTTGATCACGGTTTCCCCGGCGATTTTTAGCTTGGTATCCTTTGTCTCCAGATAGTATTTTTTCGCGGCTTTTTACAGGGTCCAGGAATAGTGATTCGCCGTGTTATTCACAGCAATGAGGGAATGGGTGCCCCGGCATTAACTGTCCGGGGGAAGGGTTTATTTGCGACCGCGTTTGCGCAGCCCCATGCGTTCGCGGCGGCGAGCGGCTCGATCACTACTTTGTTTTAGTGAAGCGTTGGCATCACCCGCATTCAAAAATTCCGTTAGGGTGTGGATCGTCGGAAAACGATACAAATCCGTCAGGGAAATAGGTTTTTCCACTTTTTCTTTCAGAAGTTGGTGTACGCGAACGATCAACAGCGAGTGTCCGCCCAGATCAAAGAAATTATCGTTGACGCCGACTTTATCAATTTGCAAAGTCTGTTGCCAAACATTAACAATAACTTCCTGCAGCTCATTTTCCGGTGCCACGTATTCGGCCACCAGTTTTTGTGACAGACCTTGTGGGGACGGCAGTTGCTTGCGGTCAACCTTGCCGTTGGGTGTCAGCGGCAAGGCAGCTAGAACAACAATATCATTAGGAACCATGTATTCCGGCAGTTGTTTGCGCAGGTGGTTCTTAAGTTCTCCGGTGTCGGGAGCAACCGCTACGGGAACGATGTAGGCAACCAGGCGCTGGTCTCCTGGAGTATCTTCGCGCAACAATAGAACACAGTCGCGGACCGAGTCGTGCTTGCCGAGCATGGCTTCAATTTCACCCAATTCAATTCGGTAACCACGTATTTTGACCTGGTGGTCCACGCGGCCAAGGAAGTCAATGATGCCGTCGTCGCGATACTTGGCTAAGTCGCCCGTCCAATAAATCCGTTTTCCATCGACGAAAGGATTGTCAATGAAGCGCTCGCCGGTCAGCTCGGGCCGGTCGAGATAACCGCGGACAACCCCGTCCCCGCCAATGAATAAATCACCGGGGACACCGGGGGGAACCGGCTGTCGGTGTTGATCCAGTATATAAATATCGGTGTTGGCAATAGGACGTCCAATAGGGATTAAGTCCGGATTATCCACATCATGAGTTGTCGACCAGATGGTTGTTTCTGTTGGACCGTACATATTGCTCAAGCGACCGGTGAGAATGCCTTTAAGATCGTTAGCGAGGCTGTTGGGGAAGGCTTCACCACCAATCATCATGTGTTTTAGCTTGGCCAACTGCTGGCGTGCTTCGGCGTCGAAGCACAACATGCGTGCCATCGACGGAGTACATTGGAAGTGAGTTACTTGGTGACGTTCCATTTGTGCCGGTAGTGAGAAGTCTAAAATTTCATCATCGGCTTCATCTTCATCTACGTGACGGTTGGCATTATCTTTAACTTGTTTCAGTAGAGGCAAGCCTGCCATAACCTTTTCGGTAGCCACGCCAAAGTCAAGCAAGCAAGCAATTTCGGTGATATCAGCTGCTTTGCAACGCTCGACAATTTTGTCGCAGGTGTCCAAGGTACCGAATAAGCCACTGGTTTCGAAATAGCGCTCAAAGGCAAAGTCGAGAATGGTATCGGTTTCTTCTTCCGTCAGATTTTTGATGTTGATGTCTTCAGGCGTAGCGTCGTTGCCACCAGGGCGTTTGAAGGCGGGGAAAGACCAAGCGTAGTCAATAACTAACTTCATTGCGCTGCGCAGGTAGTCTTTCATGGGTTCACGTACAATTTCGCGAACTTCATCATCGGACTCGCCAACAAAGGTGTGTAACATCAGCGTCACTTTGCCCTCTGCTGGGTCGAGACCCGCCTCGCGACGCGCCTCCCGATAAATACGCACCTTTTCCGTTAATTCTTCCAGTGTTTGGCCCAGCAAATGCGTCAATACGTTGACGCCTAGCTTGCCGGCTTGGCGATATGACTCTGGATTGCCAGCCGTTGTAAACCATACCGGTAGTTCTTTTTGAACAGGACGCGGTAGAGTGGATATTTTTACTTTCTCACCGAGAGGGTTTTCAAATTCAACCTGTTCACCCCGCCACAATCTTTTGACTGTGTCGATCTGTTCCATCATTACCTTTTTATTAATTCCATGGTTTTCTGGTCTGATGATGAAATCGTTGGGTTGCCAGCCTGCCGCGAAGGAGAGGCCAACACGTCCATCTGAAAGGTTATCGACAACCGACCAGTCTTCCGCGATACGTATCGCGTGATGCAGTGGAGATACGATGCTGCCCGAACGGATTTTAACATTTTTGGTGATAGCGGCAATTGCCGCACTGGTTACGGCAGGGTTAGGATAGGGGCCTCCAAAAGCACTAAAATGACGCTCTGGCGTCCACACGGCATCGAAGCCATTTTCATCAAAATATTTGGAGCCATCGATCATTAGCTTATATTTTGCGCTTCCTGGAGCATCGTCGTTACCCCACATAAACAAGCCAAACTCCATGGAGCGACGTCGAAGTTTCTTGTCGGCAACGACTTTTTGCGCGCCGCGATCTTCCTTGTAAACAATGACTTTGAAACCTCGGGTCAAAGTCCAGAAAAGTTCCAAAACGGATATATCGAAGGAGAGGCTGGTCACTGCCAACCAGGTTCCCGGCGACTTGTGTTCGATTCGCTCATCCATACCCAGGAAGAAATTGACCACATTTCGATGCTCTACCATTACCCCTTTAGGTTTTCCGGTAGAGCCCGAGGTGTAAATTACATAGGCCAGGTGCTGTGATTCCGTTTTAGTTTTGGGGTTGGGTAGGGATTTATCACTAAAATCAAGCTTATCTACGCAAATGACTTCTGCATCTGAGGCTGGCAGTTTTTCTTGGATGTGGCTTTGGGTAATGACAAACCGCATATTGGCGTCGCCAACCATATAACTAATTCGGTCGGACGGAA
>JBLIHY010000034.1:0-21199 GCA_047634655.1 Cellvibrionaceae bacterium | reverse complement strand
TTCTTGCGAAAGAGCCAATGCTAACTGATCATATGAAAATGCTTTAGGTGTATCCCTAAATATATTTCGAGAAAACTGATCTAAAACAATAATTTCAGCTAAACGCCCCTTAGCTGAATTTCTCCATTCAAATAATTCACATTTGTTAGCTTGCTCGTGTAAATCTGAGAATTTTTCTTCAATAAGGCGATCAAAACTAACATCTTTAACCCACCATTTAGATTGGTCTACTTCGCCGAACCAAAAGGATAAAACATCTTCGTAATTCACCGAATTCTCCTTTGCTTATTATCGGTAAAAGGTGACAGAGGGATTATTTTTTAGTCGAAAATCGCCCTTGAACGGATTCACTAGCTGTATCCCATCTTTTGGCTGGCTTTTTCTTCAATCATGAGTCATGAATCTATCTGAACCCACCGGTACTGAATAGTGAACAGCGCGACGAAATACATGCAAATCCTCTTCGACCAAATTAATTTTGAATAATTCTCGATATTGATATTGACGCTTATCGACACTGGTGGCGCTCAACGGTAAGTGTTCTCGGTGTGCCGTGAGCACATCCGATTAATCACCCCAAGAAAAAATAATCCCTCCGTCACCTTTCTCGATGCTGTGCTAAAGTGTACACAACGTATACTTTTTGAGGTATCACCGTGTCCACAACCATGACTATCCGCCTAGAGCCAGAACTAAAGCAACGTCTTGAGCAACTTGCTGATGCGACTCGCCGCTCAAAGTCTTTCCTTGCTGCTGAAGCATTGCGCGACTTTATTGAACTTAATGAGTGGCAGATCCAGGAAATAAAAGAAGCCATCAAAGAAGCTGATAGTGGTAATTTCGCCAGTGACAAAGATGTAAACAAGACCTTTGCCAAGTGGGGCGTTAGTGGAAATTAAATGGCTAAACAAAGCCTTAAAGAACTTCGATGACGAGGCCCAGTATATTGCCCAAGATGACCCTGCTACCGCCAAATTAGTCGTTCAGCGCATTGTTAATGCCATCAACTTCCTGCCTGACAATCCTGCCATCGGCCACCCTGGTCGTATTCATGACACCCGAGAGCTAGTGATAGATAACACTCGATACATTATTGCCTATCGAGTTCGACCTCGCTTAAAACGCATTGAGATCCTTCGAGTTTTTCATACTTCCCGGCGCTTACCTAAACGCTGGTAGCAACTCTATTACAGCCGCTCAGAATCGCTCAAGCGTTTTTTCTTTGGAAAGGAACGGTGGCCCTTGGTTGATCCGCAACTGAAGCTGACGGAAAAGCCAGTCAATTTTTCTTTTAATGCACTAGTCAGGACTCGGTCTCTTTACGCTACCCATTTATATTTTTTAAATAAATTCATGCTTAGTAGTTTATTGAATTCTACTTTTGGAAAAGCTTTTACTCTGATCCCAAATATTCAAATATTAAGGTTGTCGATCAAAATGACAGTATTCGAGATGCTGCCGATGCGATGGGTGTTGGCAAGTCGACGATGGGCAAATGGGTTCGCCAGCTTCGTGCAGAACGAGAGGTTCAGTCACCCCAGGCCACACTCATGACGCCAGACCTGCTTAAAATTCGAGCGTTGGAAAAGAAAATAAGGGGTACTGAGGAAGAAAAAGACCCATTAAAAAAGCCACCGCTCCCTGCATAGTTGGTTATTACCGTCAGGCTAGGGCGCATCAACACAACCATGGTTTGAGTCCAAATGCCGCTGAGAAAAAATATAAAATCAGCGACTAAAGCGTGGCCAGATTGACCTGACCACTACACGGTGAGCGAGAAAACATAGCCGTGTTTATCGAGGCGACAATAATTTAGCTACAAAAACACCCAACGCCTCAATTACACTAGCGCCATGGTTGGTATGATTCCCAGAAACTTCGTCGATGACCTCCTCGATCGCACCGATATCGTGGAGATTATCGATCATCGCGTAAAACTCAAGAAATCTGGGAAAAACTACACAGCCTGCTGTCCTTTTCACGACGAGAAGACGCCTTCTTTCAGCGTTAGTCCGGACAAACAGTTTTATTACTGCTTTGGCTGCGGCGCGAAAGGCAATGCGATCGGCTTTCTCGTAGAATACGAGCGCGCCAGTTTCCCCGAGGCCGTGGAAAGTTTGGCAAAAACGCTTGGCATCGAGGTTCCGCGGGAAAACGACGCCGGTAGTGCCAAACAACGAGATCGGGAGAAGGCGAGGAAAGAGGCTCGACAACAACTCTACGAGCTGCTGCAAGAGGTGAGCGATTATTATCAGCGGCAACTGCGAGAACATAAGGAAAAGCAACATGCTGTCGATTACCTCAAACGCCGTGGCTTAACCGGCCAAATTGCCAAGGTTTACGGTATCGGCTTTGCCCCCCCGGGCTGGAACAATATCGCCAGCGAGTTCCCCTCCTCCAATGAACAGCAAGACCAGTTGCTGGAAGTCGGTATGCTGGTGCGCAAAGAAGATCAGAAAACCTCCTACGATCGCTTTCGCGATCGAATCATGTTCCCGATCCGTAATCTCCGCGGCCAAGTCATCGCCTTTGGCGGCCGGGTATTAAGCAACCAAAAACCCAAGTATTTAAATTCGCCCGAGACCCCGCTTTTCTCCAAAAGCAAAGAGCTGTATGGGCTCCACGAAGCTCTCCAGGCCGCTCCTCAGTTGCCTCGATTACTGGTCGTGGAAGGTTATATGGATGTGGTTTCTCTGGCTCAGTTTGGCATTCAATATGGCGTCGCCACCTTGGGTACCGCCTGTAATCCGGAACACTTGAAGCAGGCTTTGCGCTTCACCAATGAAATTGTTTTCTGCTTCGATGGCGATGAAGCTGGCCGCAAGGCGGCTCGTCGAGCCATGGAAAGCGCACTATCGGTGATGGAGGATGGCCGCCAGATAAAATTTCTCTATCTGCCCAAAGACGAGGACCCGGACACCCTGGTACGACAGGTTGGCGCCGAAAAATTTACCTTTTTAATTGAAGGAGCCACCCCCCTGGAAAGCTTCCTATTCGAGGAACTGGGGCGTGGATTTGACGTACAGTCAATTGAAGGCCGCGCCCGCCTTTGCAAACTGGCCGCTCCGCTACTGAATCAACTACCCCGAGGGGTATACCGCGAGCTCATGTTTCAGCAACTGTCAAAGCGCAGCCAATTAAGCATGGACGTCATCATCACGCTGTTGGAAGAGCTGCCCCAACCGCCGCCTACCGAAAAGATCCAAAGTGATACTAATCCAGGCGGCGCGCCGCCGCAGAATAGTGCGGAAGATCGCAAATCCCGTGAATCTTTTGATACTCGGTTAAGTAAAGCTAGATTAAGCGAGACTCGATTAGGTGAGACTCGGTTAAGCAGTGATCGCCGCAGCTCTGCAACACTTTCAAGCCGAGGAGCCAGTCGACAACCGGCGGCGGATGAGCTGGCGCTGGCACTGCTGCTTTTTGAACCGAAACTGGCCCAAAGCTTTCAGAATTTAGAATCGCTGCGCCATCACAATAACGACCGGGTGACGCTGTTGGTAAAAATCATGGAGCTTCTCCACCGGCGGCCAGAATATACCAGTGGCGAGATACTCGGGTATTGGCAGGGAACTTACGGGACGCAGGAAAGTGAATATTTACAACAACTGCTGAATAAAGGCGTATTGTTTCAACGTATCAAGGCTCTGAATTCAAAGTCAATAGAGCATAGCTTCGATGCTGAAAAAGAATTTCTCGATGCGCTTACGCACTTACAAAAACACCAAGCATCTCAAAACTTTCAAAGTGTTATTCAACAGCTCAATGCAAAGCCTTTCGAATCCTGGACCGATGCGGACAGAAAAATTTACAGTCAAGCTATTGACGCTATCCGCAAATAAATTCAATTCTTGAGTACCTTCCACAGAACAGAACCCATCGCCGACACAGAAATCTCGGAGACGCTCGTTTACGGCTAGACGTGTTTGCTGGTCGTGTTGCGAAAAACAGGCGCCAGCCTACAATCGGTAATTGCGATCCTCAATAGTGGGAAAATATTGTTCATTCAGCCTCTGGTTTCATTGATTTTATGTCTAAAATAAATCCAAACGAGTCTGTGGAGATCTACAAAGAGCCAGCTCCCGATTACCAAAACTATTTTCGAGTAGCGCTCAGTGTTGCCGCAACGACTGCAATCATCGTGCATAATTTGCCGGGAAAACAGATAAGCATTGCGAGCTTGATACTGGCTTTGGTGCTGGCTGGTTACTGTGGATTTATGTATCGAAGACTTTTACTCGAGATCCATGATGAGCCGATAAAAACTCTCTGGTTATATTTCGCGGAGAGCGCTCTGGTCACTCTCGCTATTGCTGAATTAAATTACAAGCCCTGGCCAAGCTTATTACTGATTGGCTTGCTGCAATTTAATACTCTGTCGCAAGGGGGTGGAAGGCAATGGCTGAAAAGTCAGCTAGGTATTCTATCGGGGGTCATCATCAGCTATTTCGCTCTCGGCCTGCAGACAATCGATCTTGGAAGTCACCAGCTCCTGGATATTATCCTGCTGGCAACGGCCTTGATTTATCTGCTTTCCTACGCAATCTGCACCAACCGCTTTCAAAGGCGCCTGTCGGAATCTCACGACTACTTCCGTCGCGACAGCGAAAATTTCCGCTCTTACGCCTACAAGCTATCGCGCTATCTACCGAAACCCGTATCGGCCATGCTGAAGGGAAAGGACTATCGTTTAAACACGCAACGCAAGCGTATCACGGTATTTTTTTCAGATATTGCTGGATTTAGTGAACTCAGTGAGCAATTGGAGGCAGAGACTCTGGCTGAATTATTGAACAGTTATCTCTCTGAGATGAGCAAAATAGCCAATCAACACCACGGAACTATCGACAAGTTTATCGGCGATGCCATCATGGTGTTATTCGGCGACGACGACCAAACCTCGCGCGGTGTTAAAAAAGATGCGATTCAGTGCGTCTCCATGGCGATTGCCATGACCAAAGCCATGCGCGAACTGCAAACCTATTGGTCTGAACTAGGCATTAAAAAGCCTTTGCAAATACGCATCGGAATTAACTCGGGTTACTGTACCGTGGGTACTTTTGGCACTGACAAAAATCTGGATTACACCGCACTCGGCACTCACGTCAACCTGGCCAGCCGCCTGGAATCCGCTGGAAATCCCGGAGACATTTTGGTGTCTCACGAGACCTGGTCACTCATTAAAGAGGTCATTCTCTGCCGCGATCGAGGCCAGATCAAAGCCAAGGGATTTTCTTGTCCAATCCAGGTTTACGAAGTGATCAATCACCGCAAAGATTTAGGCGGCAACCAAAGTTACTTGTCAAAGAATATGGCGGGGTTTTCCATGCACTTAGATATGGAGAAGCTGAAAAATTACAACAAGGATAAGATCATCGCGACATTGGAAGCGGCAGCAAAAAAACTGCGCGACTACCGCAACCATTAAGTCGGGTATTTGTCTATTGGCGAACCGTTCTCAGTCGATTCTTCTCAATCTGACTGGCGCCCGGCTCAGTGTTTGTTCTCAGAGGATTAATATCCAGGCCACCGCGCCGGGTATAGCGCGCATAGACGGTTAATTGATCTGGTTGACAGCGCTGTTGTAGGTCGCAATAAATGCGCTCCACGCAGTTTTCGTGAAAATCCTGATGCTCGCGAAAAGAGATGAGATAAGCCAGCAAACCCTCTTTATAAATTTTACAACCGGAGTATTCAACCCACAGAGTGGCCCAATCGGGTTGCCCAGTCACCGGGCAGTTAGTTTTTAAAAGATGGCTGTAAAGCAGTTCTCGATCGACGCTTTGCGACTTGTCGACAGCTAGCAACTCTGGCTTGGGACTATAGTCGCTGACACTTACTTCCAAATCGTCGAGACACTGTCCCGGACAGTGTAATACTTGGGCGCAATGGGTTTCCGACAGCGACAACAGCTTGACCTCTGGCTCAGCACCCAGCGCCTCGGTTAAGTCCAGGAGAAGGCGTTTTTTAAATTGCTGGGGCGATGCTAAGACCGATTGATTGTAGGAGTTTAGATAGAGCTTCAGAGATTTTGATTCGACGATGTTGGGGCTGTTGGCGTCCACGGTAATTTCTGCCATGGCCACTTGAGGCTTGCCCCGATTATCTAACCAGGATATCTCGTAAGCTGTCCACTGGTCACTGCCGCGGAACGGCAAATTTTCAGATAAATTCAATGAGGCGCGCGTTTCCGCACGGGGCATGGGAAATAACAGCTTGGGATCGTACTGGCGGACATATTCCACCGCCTTTCCCAGAGGGATGTCGCCGTGATTCATTAAGACCGCAGTCGCACTCCGTGAGACAGTAAATACAGGCAGATGATCGTTAAAACAACAATAAACACGAAGACGCCTGCGAAGGCAGCACCGATATTGATGTCGGAGATCCCCAGGATACCGTAACGAAAGGCGTTAACCATATACAGGATCGGATTGAGTTTAGAAACATCCTGCCAAAATGGTGGCAACATACTAATCGAGTAAAAAACGCCTCCCAGGTAAGTCAGCGGCGTCAACACAAAGGCCGGAATAATCGAGATATCGTCGAAAGTATTTGCAAACAGAGCATTAAAAAACCCCGCCAGAGCAAAAACCACAGAAGTGAGTATAACGATGGCAATGGTGACGAAGATATTGTGAATTTGCAGATCGGTAAACAACAAGGAGGCCAGGGTGACCACAAAACCAACCAGTAATCCTCGACTAACGCCGCCGATCACATATCCCAGCAAAATGATGACGTTCGGCGTCGGGGATACCAGTAATTCCTCGATACTTCTCTGGAACTTCACGCCAAAAAACGAACTCACCACGTTGCTGTAAGAATTAGTAATGATCGACATCATAATCAACCCTGGCACTACGAACTCAATATAACTAAAGCCATCCATTTCTCCAATTCGCGAACCAATAAGAGTACCGAAAATGACAAAGTATAGGGAGATGGTAATCGCTGGCGGCAAGATAGTTTGTACCCAGATACGGGTAAAGCGCACGATTTCCTTGCGAACAATAGTCGACAAGGCTATCCATTGCTGCTGAAAGTTCATAGTTTACCTCCGCTTTCGACGAGAGATACAAACAGTTCTTCCAGGCGATTTGTTTTATTTCGCATACTTGTGACTTCGATATTATTGTCGTTCAGGCATTCAAAAACCTGATTGAGCGAATTGCCCTTGCTGAGTTCAATTTCAAGTGTTGTGGCGTCTACCAGAGTGGTTTGATAATTTTTCATTTTCGGCGCCTCGGCAAGCGGCGCTCGCAAATCAAAAACAAAAACTTCTTTATCGAGTCGATTCAGCAAATCTTTTACATTTGACTGTTCGACAATCCTGCCTTTATCGATAATCGCGAGATTTCGACAGAGATGTTCTGCTTCTTCAAGGTAGTGAGTGGTCAGAATAATGGTCGTCCCCCTGCCGTTAATCTCGCGGAGAAACTGCCACATAGTACGGCGCAACTCGACATCAACGCCTGCCGTTGGCTCGTCCAGAACCAGCAATTTGGGTTCGTGAACCAGGGCGCGAGCGATCATAAGACGACGCTTCATGCCGCCGGACAAACTGCGCGCGGGTGTCGAGCGCTTTTCCCATAAACCCAATTGCCTGAGATATTTTTCGGCGCGTTCGCGTGCCAGCTTTCTCGGAAGGCCGTAGTACCCAGCCTGATTAACAACAATATCCAGTATTTTTTCAAACTGGTTGAAATTAAACTCCTGAGGAACAACGCCAATACAGTTTTTTGCCGCGGAAAAATCGCGATCAATATCGTAGCCAAAAATGGATACTGTACCGCTTGTCTTAAGGACGAGAGAACAAATGATCCCGATGATGGTTGATTTTCCAGCGCCGTTAGGGCCAAGCAAACCGAAGAAATCACCCTGCTCAACTTGAAGATCGATACCTTTCAGAGCTTCAAACTGGCTGGCATAAACTTTTTTAAGATCTTTGATGGATAATGCAATTGTCATGGAATATCTGGAAACCAGGTTATTGTCCACTTGCTCAGCTTGTCTCGCGTAAAAAATCTGACGCAAAGGGGCTTAAACAGAGCTTAAGTTTTACGCACAGAGCATTTAATGTTTTTTTGGAAGTTCGCAAGACGCCGTATAAATGTGAAGAGTATCTTCTCCCCCATAGATTGGGGCAGTTTCCGATACTTTCACGAGTCTTTAAAATAAATCGCGGTGATAATTTTTATTTCGGTTAAATAATTAACCCGGCGATACGGAGTTAATTATTTTTAAGCTAGATTGCAGGGACAGATTTTGAAGGCATTATACGCAATAGTTAGATCTCTATGTGGCTTCCGGAAAAATATCATCGAGTCGGTCTTCGCTAATCTGGCGACTCCAATATTAAGGAAATTTCCGATCAATTCAGAAGTTACTGCGGCACAATGAAGTACCGCCATTTTCAATTACGTTAAGTAACTGGAAGTGCGCGAAAAACAAAAATTGAATTATTGTTTTTCCATCGAAGATTCATTCATGAATCAATTAATCAGCATATTCTAAGAGGTCCTGGCAGCACGAGGCGAGCTGGCTGTTCCTCCGAGCCTCTCGGCATATGCGTCCCATTGAGACTAGACGACTTTCTCCAGAATCAACTTAATTTTTTCACATTGATTAATATTTTCCGTAAATTCTTTTCCCCAGTTCTCAATGTCGTTATGCTCGACGACCGCATAAGCTTCGCGGATACGACCGCTAGCCTCCTCCTCACTCATGGTTAATGCCCTGTGACAAACATCGACCAGATCATTTAGATCGTGGGGATTAGTGAGTAAGACGCCCTTGAGCTCGGCGGCCGCGCCGGCGAATTCAGAAAGCACCAGGATTCCGTTATTATCGGTCATGCCTTGGGTGGCGATAAACTCTTTGGCAACTAAATTCAGGCCATCTCTTAGGGGAGTGATCCACATAATGTCGGCCATGGCATAGTAAGCGATCAGATCTTCGAACTGGAAACTGCGGAAGAAAAACTGAGCGGGTGTCCAACCTACCCGAGCGTATTGCCCATTAATGCGACCTATTGTTTGTTCAATCTGTATCTGCAATTTTTTATAAACGGTCATTTCCTTGGCAGGCGGAACACAGATAGTTAACAAAACGACATCGTCAATCAACTCCGGATAGCGCTCCAACAGTAGTTCAAACGCCTCCAGTTTGGACAAGATGCCTTTGGTGTAATCGAGCCTCTCGACCGACAGGATAACCCTGTGTTGGCCAAACATATTCTTCAAATCGACCGTTGCTTCCTGTATCTCAGTCTTTTTCAAGGCATTCAATATTCGCGTCAGGTCAATCCCTACCGGTAGTGCACCCAGTCGAATAGTCCTATCGTGCACTTCTATGGCGGTGGTCATTTCATTCAGGCCAACAGCGCAACCGTAGGTCGCAAAACGCGGCGCGCAATTGACGCGTTCTAATACTTTTATTGGCGCAATGCCCTGGACAACGTCAATAAAGTTTTCCGACTGTCGAGGGATATGGAATCCGACAAAATCGCATTGCAGCAAGCTGCCGATGATATCGCGACGCCACGGCAACACATTGAAGACATCGGCGGAGGGAAAATAGGTGTGGTGGAAAAAGGCGATGGTAACGTCTGGCCGCAGTTCTCTCAAAAAAGCGGGGACCATCCACAAATTGTAATCGTGCACCCAAACGACGGCATTCTCTGCTGCATCGGTGGCCGCTTGCTCTGCAAACATGCGATTCACTTCCAAGAATACCTGCCAGTGATCTTCTCGAAATTTGGCTCTCTCCCAAAAGGTATGAAGGGTGGGCCAAAAAGCCTCTTTGGAGAATTTCTTGTAAAAGATATCGACTTGCTTTTTAGTTAAGAGCACCCGCGAAGCCACCAAATTGGGGTAGTTAGTCGCATCTACTTCTGTCCGCTGTTCAAAAGTCTCACCCTCCGCAGAATTAACCGACCAGGCCACCCAGGAGCCGCGCTTACCGTTGGCGAAGAAACTGAGCAGAGTGGGGATAATGCCGTTGGGTGAGCTCGGCCTACGTCTTTTAAGTTCTCCGCCTTCGACAAACTCTTCATAAGGCAGACGGTGATACAGGATTACCATTTCCGATTTACCATGCTGGATGGTTTGCTCAATCTCAGCATCGACACCTTTTTCACCCAGAAAATTAAAGTAATTGATGGCTTCTAGAATACCGCCACAGCCTGGCTCCTCGGCATGATAGGTATTGCTGTCAGTCGCCGTAGCATCGAGTAATCGAGACTCAGATTCACCGACACAGACGCCATGGAAGTTGTACTGATACATCGAGAGATCATTCAAGGTATCGCCCGCAACCAGAATCAACGAGGAATCTAGACCCAGATGATCGGCCAGAGCTGACAGGCTGGAGCCCTTATTTACTCCCTTGGGAAGAAAATCTAAATAAAGACCCGCGGAGTAAAGCAAGTCGCATCCATTGGCATTGGCCAACTGCTCGAGCTCTTGGCTGACGATGTCATCTTCACAGAAGAACGAACAGCGGCGTTTTTGTGGAACATCTTGTCTGGTAAGGCCTGGCAAATGTGCGACTGCTTGCTCGATAAGATACTCGCCGGGCCACAGCGTATCGATGTTTGCTTGCAGAGGCTGAATTGGTGTTAGGTCTTCTCCTTCGACAATAGTCGCGCCGACATCGCAGATAATATATGCCGGCTCGGGAATGGTCGGGTCAGCCAGTAGCGGCATGACCGACTCGAGGCCGCGGCCAGTGACGAAAACCAATTCGATTTTTGGATGTTGGCTGATCAAGTGGTACAACTTTTGTCGATTCTGGTTAGTTCCAGCTAGAAAAGTTCCGTCAAGATCGGTTGCTAAAAGCATCATTACTCAGGTTTTTTGCGCATGAATAGAGTGAAATGTTTACTTAAAAAGGCGTTAATCAAGAAGATGACAGAATTTTTTCGCCATCCTTAGGATCCCGTAGTGGCTCTGGATCGAGGGCTTGAGGCTGGCCCTGCTCTATTTGCGACAGCATTTCCAGGGCGGACGGCGTTGTTCTTACCATGGGAATAAAATCCGCGGCGTATTCTTCGGGATTTTCATCTTCACTGGAACGAAGTTGCTTCCAAATAATGAGTGTCAGCATGGTTGGCACGACGGCCCAGAACGCAGACAGGCTCCACGCGCCAAACCATTGGATCAATTGACCCGCAAGTAAAGGTCCGATTACGGCGCCAGCGCCGTAGAGTAGAAGCATGCTACTACAGCCAGCCAACATATGTTGCGGTTTCAAATGATCCACCAGGTGGGCTACGGAAATCGGATATATGGCAAAAACTAAACCGCCGTAGATCACAGCAAAGCCATAAATGATGAGTGGAACTTTTGGTGTAAAGATAAAAGTCAGCGCTATTGAGGCCGCAGCGATTGTGATGAAGGCGACTATTTTGCGACGGTCATTGTTATCGGAGAGGCGGCCCAATGGGAGCTGTAATAATGCTCCGCCAATTATGAATAAGCTTATAAAACTGGCAATTTGACTCGGGGATAAGCCAAGTCGACTCGCATAGAGTGCACCCATACCCCAAAAAGCACCCATCACCAGCCCCGATAGCAATGCGCCCCAAAAAGCAACGGGAGCTGCTCTGTACAACGTCGACAAACCAATTCGAGCGATATCGTGAACTTCGGGTTGCTTTAATTTTGTCCAGGCTATGGGTACTAGGCTTAAACTGATGAACACTGAGCATATGGCGAAAAGCAAAAAAGTAAATTCGCTGTCAATGACCAATAATTGTTGAGCTAAAGCGATTGAACCCAGATTAACCGTCATGTAAATCGCGAACACAGTTCCACGGCTCTCGGGGGAGGCTTGGCGGTTTAACCAACTCTCGATAATGGTATGCAAAATGACGAGTGACGCCCCATTGAGTATCCTCAGCAAAATCCACGCATATGGATTAACGAAAACGACGTAAAGCAAGGCGCATGAAGAGACCAAAGTGGCAAAAATTGAGAATGTTCGAATATGCCCGATACGACGTATGATTGGGAAGGCAATATAAGTGCCGATAAAGAACCCAACGAAATAGCTGGACATGATTATCCCAAGCATTAAACCACCAAAGGATTCCGCTTCGCTGCGCATGGCCAATAAAGTGTTCAACAAACCATTGCCCAGCAACAGTAAAGCAACTCCTAAAAGTAGAGCGCCGATTGGCGCTACCATGGCCATCATTAGATAATTACCTATTGTTGGAAGTGAGTTTATGCACTGATTCCAAACCTTACTGTATCGTGGAATCGGACGACGAATAAGACATAAGCATTGTTTAATATCACTGAGTTATAAACGGCGAACACTCTAATATTTCAAATGCAGTACGAATACTTTCTGATATGGTGCTGTATGTTGTGAGCGGAGAACAGGGATGAGGTGCGGTTAACTCCGATCCCTATTTTCAGGGGTTTGGAGTTTCAGGCTATTTTTCGCAAGGACCTTAGTGCTCGCTGAATAACCTTGTAGCAATATGGCCGTCGGTCTCGCTTCATTCAAACGAATGTCGATAAAAAAATTTATGACTACGTTAGATAAAAATGATTAATGATTAATTGATGGTTAACGATTAAAGATTATCTGCGCTCGAAAGACTGTTCACTAAAAACCGTTCAGATATCCCTTAAGCTTTATTGGCTATTAACCGAAAGCATGCCTATGAGTGTGTGCATCGCCTGGTTTTTTTGTGAAAAAGCCTCGTTGAGGTTGATGGCAATTAACTGAATCTCAGTTACTGTTACGGGTTTATTTTTGAATAATATCATTTAATGATGGCATTCAGCTCGCTTGATTTAACAGATCTAGCGGCATTTTTACCTATTCACCTGACTTATCGCTTATTTATTTATTTTAATTACTTGTCTATTTGATTGTGAAAATAAAAATCGTTTTTTTAGATCGCGCCAGCGCACCGGAACATATCGATATCGCTCGCCCGAACATCGACTGCGAGTGGGTCGATTACCCTAGCAGCAGTGAAGCGCAAGTGGTCGAACGCGCCCACGATGCACAAATTATCGTTACCAATAAAGTTCCCCTGAGTGCTGCTACCATCAGCCGTCTACCCAGACTTCAACACATCGCCGTGTACGCCACCGGTTTCAACATCATCGACATACAGACCTGTTTAGATCGAGGAATCAGCGTCAGCAATACGCCCGACTATGCCAGGGACTCCGTGCCCGAACACGCATTGGCCATGATATTGGCGTTGCGACGCAACTTATTTCACTACCATAAAAGCGTGCGCGATGGCTTTTGGCAATCGTCGGCGTTTTTTCATGGCTATTCTCAACAAACCTTCGATCTCAGAGGAGCTCAACTCGGTATCTTCGGCGGCGGATGTCTCGGCGTCTCTATGGCGAGACTCGGTAAAGCGCTAGGCATGAAAGTGGTTTTTGCCGATCGCAAGCATACCCAGGCCTCGGGAAGAGGCAGCTATCAACCCTTCGATGAGGTAATTCGCAATAGCGACGTATTGTCTTTGCACTGTCCGCTCACCAAAGACACCGAAAATTTAATTGCCATGAGGGAATTTACACAAATGAAACCACAGGCCTTGCTGATTAATACGGCCCGCGGTGGGATCGTCAACGAAGTCGACCTGGTGGCCGCACTAAATACTGACCTGATTGCTGGCGCTGGCTTCGACGTCGCCAGTGTAGAGCCCATTACTGCAGATAATCCTCTATTATCATTAGTTGATCGCAGCAACTTTATTCTCACCCCCCACGTGGCCTGGAGTAGCGATGCTGCGCTCAAAAAACAGGCCGACATCTTAATCCAAAATATTGAAGGCTTCTTGCAAGGCGAAAAAATCAATCAGGTAACCTGAGGGTCTAATGTTATTCAAAATACAGGGCTTTTAGCGGAACTATGGTAAGTTTTTATACAGAATGCACCGATACAGAATAGACCGGTACAAAATCGACGCGATGAACTGATCGATTCCGCCGGATATCTCGAACTCTGTCTTGCATCGCCTCGACGACTCTGAACTACAAAACCCTTTATAAGGTGCCCACAAATAATATTCAAATCGGCTAAGGCAATATATGCAAATATCGGATTAGTAACTATTCTTAGTTTCTGTAGAAACTTTATCGAGTTGAGTTTTCAGCAGCATCCACAATAACCCATAAGCAAACACCGCTATCCACGGTCACATTTTTTAACTCATGATTATATATTTTATCCTCACCCTGGCCGCCGTTATTTTAATTAGTTTCTTTCTGGCTCCCCGTGTACAAACCGTCGATGGCTTTTTTAAAGGTTTTACCGACGATGGAACCGCACCCTTATTGTGGACTTTAGTCCTCTCCCAGGTTACCACCTGGATTTTTGCCCGCTCGTTGATGACGGCCGCCTTACTCGGTTTCTACTACGGCATTGCCGGTGCTGTTGCCTATGCCGCCTACTACATCAGTTTTTTAACTGGGGGGCTGATCATCGACCATCTGCGTTTTAAACATGGAAAGAGTAATATTCAGAGCTTTATGCGGGAGCAGTTCGGTCAAATAGGCAGCCACTGCTATAACTTGGTTGTTGCCTTGCGTTTGCTGAGTGAGATTTTTTCCAATTTACTGGTGATAGTAATCATTCTCGAAGAATTTTTTCATATCGGAAATTTTTATTTTCATTTGATGATTATGTTGTCGGTTGCCTTATTAACCTTTGGTTACTCCGTATATGGCGGTTTACGAGCTTCATTGCTGACGGATGTTTTTCAGGCAATTCTAGTTTTTTTGGCTCTGTTAATGTTATTTATGCTGATGGTATTTCACCCAAATTTCAGCTGGCAGGCGGCTCTCACATCATCCCCCGACATTTCAAACCCCGGCTGGGTATTACTAGCGGTAGCATTTTTACAGGTGTGGAGTTACCCACTGCACGATCCCGTGATGATGGACAGAGGCTTTCTTGCGAACCGGGAAGTTACCCGAAAATCGTTTAATTATGCCGCAGTGATTGCCACTTTCTGCATCTTGACATTCGCCATGCTAGGTGTTTTCGCTGGCATTCTTAAATCTGAAAACGAGGGCATGATATCGACTCTAACCCGAATTTTTGGCGAGCCTTACATGTATATTTTTATATTTGCGCTAATAGTTTCCGCTTTCTCGACGCTTGACTCGACATTTTCCAGCGCCTCAAAATTAATCGCCATCGACATGGAATTAGTGGCGCCCACACTGGCAAATGGTCGCTGGATTATGCTGGCATTCTTGATGGGTGGCAGTTTATTTTTATTGCTGGGCAACAAAGATCTTTATACAGCGGTAGCGATCAGTGGAACTGCATCCATGTTTTTGGCTCCGGTTATTTTTTTCAATATCTGGGGAAACCGTTCGATAGCGACCTGGCCACTTATCGTCTCTTTTGTCGCGGCTTTCAGCGGTAGTATTTTGTATTTATTGGAATCTTCAGCCTATGTTAGCTGGATGGAGCACTGGTTTGATTACCGTCACAAGTATTCAAAGCTATTGATTATATGCCTGGCAATTTTAATCATCGGCTGCGGAACATTTTTTATAGAAAGTTTCTTTTGCAGGAAACAACAGCCGAGGACTACTTGATTTGTATTTAGGTAATTTTAGTTAAATGCTACTAGTTTTTGGCGGAACTTATTCCAACCTACAAGCGGTAACCGCCCTAAAAGACAGGGCCGAAATACTTGGAATCAAACCGGATCATATTATTTGCACTGGAGATATTGTCGCTTATTGCGGTCAGCCAGCCGAGACAGTGGATTTTATTCGCCAGTGGCGATATCCACGTTTTGATAGGTAATTGCGAGGAGTCTTTCACCACCTATGCCGAGGATTGTGGCTGTGGCTGCGGTTTCGATGAGGGGTAAAACTGTGATTTATTGTCCGCACAGTGGCTTACTTTCGCCAACAAAGCGCTCGGCAAAAGTCATCGAAACTGGTTTTCTCAACTTCCTCGAAGGCTTAATTTAGATTTTAATGGTAAAAAATCACAAGTTGTCCACGGCAGCATAAGCTGCATTAATGAATTTTTATTTCCCTCCAGCGCAGAGATATCGTTCCGAAAAAAATTACAACGGTCTGACGCCGACATTATTTTGGCCGGCCATTGTGGTATTTCTTTTTCAAAAAAATTGACCAACGGCTTTGGCATAATTCAGGCGCGATCGGCATGCCCGCTAACGATGGTACTCGCCGGACTTGGCTTAGCCTCATCTCTTTTTCAAAAGATCAAATTATTATTGACTGCCAAGCGCTGGAATAAGATTACGCTGATGCGCAAAGCCGGATTAAATAATGCCTGCGCCGCAATACTAAGCTCTGGTCTTTGGCCCAGCATGGATGTACTCCCCGAAGAAGAAAAACGAAAACGCGGAGTGGCGCTCAATCCGACCACCACTATTTTTTGATTACATCATCTTGCGGTCAGCTCTTGGGTAATTTTTCGAAGGGGTAAATATCGAAACGGCTCGACTTACCAGACAGAGCAAAGCCTGGAGGTGGCAGGGCCAGATCGAGGTATTGCCTATCCAAACTGGGCGCCTTTCGGTGCCGCTTGACCACCACCCGGTACCGGGCTTTTTTCAGAGCCAATAAAAGTATTTCACCGGCATCGTTATCGCTCCCAACTATCTGCTGCAGCACCACCATCGGTTTTTTAACCTGGGCGGATTTATCGCGACTTGGAAACATAGGATCGAAGTAAATCACATCCACCGGTTGATCGAGGGCATGCAAATAGCTTTTAGCAGACTGATGGAGCAAGCCCATACGTTGAACGATAGTAGCGGTTTCGGAAGCGTCATCGCGCTGGCCGCGCCTTAATCCATCGGCGAGAAGGAAATGCACCAGCGGATGTCGCTCTAACATGGTCATGCGACAACCTAGCGTCGCCAGAACGAAGGCATCTCGACCCAGGCCAGCCGTGAGATCGAGCACTTTGGGTCGGTACGCCGCCTTGACGCCAATGGCTTTCGCAATAAGCTGATTTTTTCCTCCACCGTACCGGCGTCGGTGTAAGTTGACGCCGCTAAGAAAATCGACTCGAACGGGTCCCAAAGTCCGCTCGCCAGTAGCTTGCAGGCTCAAACCTGAGGCATCTACCATCAACACGAAGTTGCCTGCGGGGTAAGTAGCCGGCAGTTGATCGAGTAAGGGCAGTTGCAAGGAGCGGCTATAATCCTCTGCCTGGTATCGATAGTCGGAACTTCCGCAATAGATACCGACAGGATGTTGAGTGGGTAGCATTTTCACAACAGCGATTCAGCGTGCGTTCTGTGGCAGGGAAATTTCGAGGACTGTGCTCTACAGGGGGCTAGGCTATAAAAGCCAAACCGAGGATGTTCTGCTGACGGCGTACGACTCGCATTTTTACAGGCTCTTCATTGACAGCGCCAGCAACTTTAAAAAAACGCACATTAACTTCAGCGCCTACCGGTAAAATCGCGTGAGCATCGGTTGTTATAGAAACACCCCCATCGGAAATGTCACGGGTGGATGCCGTGATATGGCCGAGAGAGGGATGGGTTATTTCAACTCGAATACGCGTGGACTTGCGCTGATAGCGACGTCGGTCCGAGCCTGTATCCGATGGCGATGAAGAACCCGTGGTGAAAGTCATCATACAGTTCTGGCTATAGTGAAGTTAATCTGCCCGGTGGCTTTTGGCAGCGGTATTTCGGGAGACAGCAATCGCGGCGAGCGCCATGCAATCCGACAACTTTTGTTGTCGCTCCGTTCCAAACTGAAAAATTTAAATCCGAGAGCACAAAAAGGAAGTCTCAAAAAAGAAACCCCGTACATGTCATTGACAATTTATTGCGGACAATTCACCTAGGCCTTGAGTGGTAGCTTTACTCCCAGACGGCGAGCCACTAACTCATAGGATTCGACCACATTTCCCAGACTCTGACGAAAGCGATCTTTATCCAGCTTCTCCCGACTCGTTTTATCCCATAATCGACAACCATCCGGAGAAAACTCATCCCCGAGGATGACTTCGTCGTCGAAGATACCGAATTCGAGCTTATAGTCCACCAGCTCTATGCCACTATCTAAAAACAACGGGGTGAGAACACTATTGACCTCGGCGGTGAGCGCCTTCATTGCGGCAACTTGTTCGACGCTGGCCCAATCGAAGGTTGTTATGTGCGACTCATTAATCATCGGATCGCCCAGACCATCATTTTTCAGAAAGAATTCAGAAACAGGAGGCGTAAGCTTGCGACCCTCCTCAATGCCCAGACGTCGGCAAAGGGAGCCCGCAGCCCGATTGCGAACCACGCACTCTATGGGGAGCATCCGCAAATTTTTTACCAGAGATTCCGTGTCCGAAAGCTGCCTTTCAAAATGAGTGGGAATACCGGCTTCGGTCAATTTTTCCATAATAAAGGCATTGAAGCAGTTATTGACCCTGCCTTTTCGATCCAGTTGCTCGACCTTTTTACCATCGAACGCCGAGGTGTCATCACGAAAATGCAGTATCAGTAGATTTTCATCATTGGTTCTGTAGACTGATTTGGCTTTGCCTGAGTAAAGCAGTTCACCTTTATTCATAATTTAAAAAAGTCTCCGATAACTATTCATGCCATGCAATGCGACGGATTCAGCAAGCGTTGAATGGTTGTTGAAATTACTCGCGTTGGCCGAAACCTACAAATAGGTTGGGAACACGCGCGAGCAATGGTAATTTGCTCGAAAGGCGAAATACCGGGAGGTATTTCACTCATGTGAATTCGCTAAAGCTAAAGATTTAATTCGACTAACACTTTCTCTGTTCTGCTCGGGTGGAGTCGCCGAATTTTACCGAGTAGTAATAAAGTGGTCAGGGGAAAATTTTCATTGCCAAATCAGTAAAAATAGAAAAAGTTTTAGATTAAATCGCTTACTTGATTGCGATCCAGTCAAAACCCTGCTGTTGGCAGGCATATTGAACATGGCCTACCGATGAAACCACAGGATCAATAATTTTCCGTACCAATTCCAGGCAGTTATTTTGCTGACTGATATGTCCTATGACTAATTGTTGCAAGCGATTACAGTTCAAATTGGATAAAAACGATGCCGCCTGCTCATTACTCAGATGTCCCCAAGAACTTGACACTCGCTGCTTTATCGTTGGCGGATATTGACTAGAAGCCAGCATCTGCAGATCGTGATTGGCCTCCAATAACAAGCCATCGCAGGTGCGATAGTGGCTCTCCACATGAGGCGTAATGCCACCCAAGTCGGTGAGTAGACCCAGACGTTTTCGACCCGCTTCAAAAACATATTGTGCGGGTTCGGCGGCATCGTGAGGCACAGCAACCGGAGTTACCTCAATGGATTTCACGGTGAACGCCCGGTAGTTCTTAATGATACACAACTTCGAGATAACGCCAATATCTTTACTGCGCTTGGTGCCCGCAGTCATATAAACAGGCAGTTGGTACTTTCTGGATAGAGGCCCAACACCGCCAATATGGTCGCCATGTTCGTGGGTAATCAACAGCGCATCCAATTGTTCGGCAGAAACGCCCAATCGCGCCAGACGCTTTTCGGTTTGTTTGACTGAAAAGCCACAATCGATCAAAAGCAAGCAATCATCGTGGCGAACGAGAGTCCCGTTGCCTTTACTACCGCTGCCGAGGGATGAAAATTCCAAAAGTAGACCTTAAGTTGAAGTGATAGCCAGCGCGTTAGTACAGGCAATAATGGCTTTATTAAGTACGGATCTATTGATCCAGCATAAATTTATAGTGCATCAATAAAACAAGGATTATTTTGGCGTGATCCGAACCGTGCTCTTAGGCTGGCAATAATACAAAATTGATACGATTTTATATAGGCTACCTGTGGTGCATTTAGCCAGTAAAGGACCACCTTGAATCATAAAAATCAAATCAAACGCACGCGGATATCGTTCAGCAACTCTCTGGCTTCTCCAATTGGTAACTTGCGGCCAGAACCGTCGCGGACGTAAACGGTGTATTTGCCATCGCGCCGCTGATAAGCCAATAAATAACCGGGAACATTGGCGGATTTACTATCGGCCTGTCTATTTGGACGAACGCTATCGAACACCGCACTCACGTCGGACTCATCCGGTAAAGCAGATAAGATAAAGGTCAGTGAGTATCGGCTGTCTTTTCGCGACTGCACGCCACTCCACCAGGAAAGAGGGTTATGCCAACGGAATCCCCCCTCTTTTTTGCGATAACGGTCGAAATACAATACTTGAGCCCGATCGTTCACATCGTAAACAATAAAGCCATTTTCATTGAGGCCTTCATCAAAAGCCCTTAACAGACGAGTTTCGGAGGCGGAAACCGATAACACGGGTTCGCCCGCAAGCTCGGCTAATCGCACTTTATCCTCCAGTTCAATCGTAGCCGCTAAAAAAGAATTAAAGGCCGCCACTTGCCCAGCGTTTAATACGCTGACCCATTGTTGGACCAGACCTTCGGCATGGGATCTACTCTCGAGACGACCGCCAAATTTTTGATTGGCTGGCGCTGGATTAGCGGAACCGACCAACCGATTACTAAAAATAATTTCTGTGGTATCGACTTGGAAACCTTTTGCCAAACGCAAGTGATATTGCACCTGGGGGCTGTCTATTTGGGTGTTTTCGGGAAAAGGTTCTGTTATCAAGGTCGCCGCCGCCAGATCACGGCTCACTATTGAAATTTCGCGCTCCTCAAAGAAGTTGATCAATTGTATCCAAGTCGTCGCCGGTGGTCTGGCGTTTAACACCCAGAATTGATCACCCATAGTCTGTATTGAAGCAATATTGGCATCGGCCTGCACACCAATGGTTGGCGGAAACGGTGTCTGAAAACTCACAGGCGACGGACGCTCAGTTTCTGGAACTGGGTAAAGCTGCCCGAGCCGCTGTCGCTGATCTTCTGGAACGGATAATGGCGGCAAGCTCTCGGATTGCAAATAATCCTGTTGGCCGGAACAGGCGCTTACCAGCATCACAATCGACAAGCGGTAAATCCAGGTAGTGATGGACAAAACAGACCTCATAAAATTATCGTCAAGCAATAAGAGAGTAGCGGGACAAGACCTGTCGCAGAGAGGTGCGCTGCGCGACGGATAATGGCGTCAATGGCAAACGGATGCCTTCGGGAATCCTTCGCATCTCATACAAAGCCCACTTTACCGGAATAGGGCTACTCTCTGTAAACAATGATTGATGGAGCGGCATC
>JBLIHY010000033.1:0-21308 GCA_047634655.1 Cellvibrionaceae bacterium | reverse complement strand
TGGCCAGGCTTATACGAGCATTTGTAATCTTTCTGAGAAAAATACGATAGACCTTATTGTGTTAGGTAGTCATGGAGAATATAGAGTCCGAGCTCTCTTGGACCCTACTGCTAATGGTGTCCTGAATCACGAAAAATGTGATGTACATTTAATTAAGATGAAGTAGGTGGTTTGTTAGTTTCTATTATAGTTCTGAAAAAAAATAAAATTGAGGAAATTGATATGCACAGATTCAAAGACATTCTATTTGTCGTAACACCCGACGATAATCATTCAGATGCTACACTTGAGCGTGCCTTAACATTGGCGGAAAAGAATCAAGCACGCTTAACGGTGGTTGGGTTGGTTGATGATTTCCCTGACAGCATTCAACTACCCAGTAGTAGCTTGCCGCCCGATGAGCTTAAAAATAAAATAGTCGCTAGTTATAAAAATAAACTCGAAAAAATGGTAACTCTTCTTCGAAAAACTTTGGATGTTCGAATAAAGGTGCTTATTGGTGTTTCATTTATGGAGATCACTCGCGAAGTCTTGCGCGGTGGTCATGACTTAGTCGTTAAGGCGGCACAAATCGACGATGTCGGAGCTGTTCAGATTTTTGGGAGCGATGATATGAATTTATTACGTAAATGCCCATGTGCGATATTACTAATTAGATCGAATACCGGAAAAGCCTATCGTCATATAGTAGCCGCGGTAGATGTCGATTATAGTTACTTGCCTCAAGAGCTTCAGGCAAGGCATTTACTTAATGTTGAGATTCTAGAGTTGGCGAGCTCCATGGCATTGTCCGAAAGTGCGGAGTTTGACATTGTTCACGCTTGGAGGGCTGCTGGTGAAAGTATGATGCAAGGCGGGTTTGTGAGAAGCTCTGACGAAGAAGTGGCTGAGCATGTTGAAGAAGTTAGGCAACAGAACATAAAAAAAATGGATAGTCTGGTGGATGAAATTAGCACGAAATTGGGAAAGGAGGCGATTGAATATGTCAAGCCAATAAAACATATTCTGAAAGGTTTTCCGCGTAAAGTGATACCAGAATATGTTAATAATATTAAGGCTGATTTGGTAGTTATGGGAACGGTTGGACGAACCGGTGTTCCAGGATTTACCATGGGAAATACAGCAGAGACTATACTGAATAATATAAACTGCTCTGTGCTTGCGATTAAGCCTAAAGGATTTAAGACGCCTATTACATTGGAAGACTAGAGCCCGAAAGGACCTTGTAAATAATTCTGTGTAACTTCCAAGTTTGAAAATCGACAATGGCTCCCGTACTCCACAGCACATTTTCTCAAGAACAGCGAAAAACTTCCAAAATGCACATTGATACCAATTGCACTAGTGGTCTCGATATATATTTTGAATAAGTCTGAATTTCTCTCGGGCTACGTAATATACTTTATTTTTTGGGTTGTACTAGATTAGCTTAGATTTCAGCCCATTTTTTCAATTGTTTTAGTTACTGTTTAGGTGAGTCATCGTTAAACCTAAACTCAAATTTTTGAATGAATAAAAAATGCTTTACTTACAGATTTTTACTGACGGTAGTGTTAATTCTCAGTTAAAGGTTGGCTATGGCGCTTACCTTGTTGTATCTGATCAGAGCGAGTCTATAAATTCGCTTAAAAATATGGTGAAAGTTAAACGTTTTGAACAAACAAGTTCGACTAAATTGGAATTGCAAACTTTGTTGTGGTCACTGGGTGAAACAATTGTTTGGACTGACGAAAGAGATATTACTTTGACGGTTTATACAGATTCCAGAAATATTATTGGTCTGCCAGGCAGACGTACTCGTCTTGAACAGAGTAATTATTTTTCTAGTAAAAATAAACGGTTAAATAATTATAAGCTGTACCAAGAGTTTTACCGATTAACATCTAGTATAAAATATAAGTTGGTTAAGGTGGTTGGCCATCAGGCATCTAGCAAAAAAGATGAGATCGATAGACTGTTCGGTTTGGTTGATCAGGCATCTAGGCGGGCATTGCGAGAAGAGTTTAAACGTCGACCCTTAGCGGACGTTGATTCGGGGAATGATTCAGACAGAATCTGTATATGAAGTTTCTGCCATAACTGTCTACAAGGCCATTCAGCCAGTGTTTTTCGTACACTTCATACGCAGTTTTTTGAAGGCGTCAAGAATAAGTTCTGGGCTATCGGAAAACACTTTTTTCTGGACAACCCCGGAAATATAAGGAGTAGCGGCATTTTCGTAGATAATTTTTTAGCGTATATTTACGGACGAATATGCACAGTACCCTTTTTAACGGCCGGAGGTCTTCATGGATTCCACTAATCAACAGTTGCTGCCGCTAAATATTGAGATTATCGGGGAAGGATTCCCCCTAGTCCTACTGCATGGGTTAGGGTCTTCTTCTAAAGATTGGCAATTTAATGTTGACGCATTAAAAAAAAGGTATCGGTTGGTGATGGTGGACTTACCCGGTCACGGTCAATCAAGACCAGCCAAGGATGGTTTGTCAATCACTTTAATAGCAGACCTAATTATTAGCACCCTTGATGAAGTGGGTATTTCGAAATTTCACCTTTTAGGTTTGTCTCTTGGAGGAGCGGTTGCGTATCAACTATGCTTAGATCATCCCGATAAGGTTGGCCGCGTCATTATTGTTAATGCAATACCTAATTATCGATTGACGAATCCAACTTTGATTATTCAATATATTTTGCGATCCGTGTTGTTAAATGTATTGGGTATGGATGCCATTGCCAAGATTGTCTCAAAGAAGCTTTTTCCCAACGAAGATCAAACATCCCTTAGGGAGTATGGTTATCAACAAATACGCAAAGCCTCTAAAAAATCGTATTTAAAAACTATGAAAGCTTTGGTCCAGTGGTCAATTGAACCGCAGTTGTCCAGAATCAATACACCATTGCTGTATATTGTTTCTGAACACGACTCTTTAGCAAATAGCTACAAAGATATAGTTGATAAAACCAAACCTAACTCAACCATCCATGTGATTTCTAATGCACATCACGCGGTTAATATAGAATATCCTGAAAAATTTAATAAAGCCGTTTTGGATTTTCTTACATAATTTATTGTATAAAAAAACTGAACGGCTAAACCTCATTCATCATCATTTTTTTTCGTTTCATACAGTAACCCGTTTTATGATCTGTCTATCTCTTCGTGCTTGTGCCTAAAAATGACGTAAGCATTCCCGCGCCGCTCAACAGAAATACCGGGTGGTAGTGTTAGTTTGCGCCGGCTACGTGGTTTTGATTACTTGGAAAAAATAATCACCGGCATCTCATTTAAAGATGGGGTTGTGGTTCAAAAGAGTGATCGGAGCGCCGCTTGATTAACTGGTTCATACACCAGATTTGACAATAACTCGCAAAAGCCGCATGTCAAACTCAGATATTACGTGATAAAAATAGCTCAGTGCCAGGTTTGAAAATCGATAATGACTCTCGTGCCCCACAGCAAATTTTTGCGAGAACAGCAAAAAACTTCCAAAATGCACATTGATGCCAATTGCACTAGTGGTCTCGATATATAGTTTGAATAAGTCTGAATTGCTTTCGGGCTATGAAATATACTTTATTTTTTATGAGTTTTCGGACGAGTGTGCTGGTGTCTCTGATTTTTTTAATTATTTTTTCAAAATAGTAGTCATAGATTATCCGAAAATTATTAAGTTACTTTTTCTGATTGTATTATTTTTCTTTGTATTTCCCTTTTTATCTCAGGTGCGGTGATTGCACTATTAAAATCATCTTCAGTATGAGCTTAAAAAATTTGGGTAGTGAGTAAAAAACCTAAAGTTTTTGTCAATGTGATCTTCGCGAGCTGGGTTTTCTCTAGCTCGTTACAAAAGCGTTATGATTTCTCCGAAACTGAACGTAATTTCAACTGCTAGGTAAGCGCAACAAAATCCTTGTTTGAAAACGCAAGGGAAAACCTAATAAAAACGATTAGCAATTATCGGTATTGATTCGATGTGTGGATTCAGCGGGTCGATACCGATAATTTATTCGACTTCTTAAATAGCAGCAATCTTATCTTTCTGCAGTTGCAGCTTTTTCAAGGTTGACTCCGAGAGCGCCAATTTTTCTCTTTCCCGCCTCACCACTTCTGCGGGGGCTTTGTCGATAAAGCCGCTATTGCTGAGTTTGCCATTCAATTGCATGACCCCTTTATTGAGCTTCTCTAATTTTTTATCCAGTCGAGCCAACTCGGCGGCTTTGTCGATAAAACCGGCCATGGGAACCAAAATTTCCAGATTACCCACAAAAGCCGTCGCGGCTACTGGGGCCTTTTCGCCTTCCTCTAGCCAGTGGGCCGATTCGAGCTTGGCGAGCTTAATCAGAAAGGTGCGATGACTTTGTAGGCGCCGTTTATCATTATCGTCGCCGTGGGCAAAATACAGTGGTAATTCGATGGCGGGCGCGATGTTGATTTCGCCACGAATGTTGCGCACGCCAATAATGACTTGCTTCATCCATTCGATATCGGCGAGTGCCTGTTGATCAATCTTGCTGTCGTCGGCCACGGGGTAGGGGGCGAGCATAATGGTATCGCCCTGTTTGCCCGCTAGGGTTTTGATCTTTTTCCAGATTTCTTCGGTGATAAAGGGCATAAGCGGGTGCGCCAAGCGCAAAGTTGCCTCCAGCACGCGGATGAGTGTGCGGCGGGTGCCGCGCTTTTGTTCGGCGGATGCCTGTTCATCCCACAATGCCGGCTTAGATAATTCCAAATACCAATCGCAGTATTCGTTCCAGATAAAATCGTAGATGGCTTGTGAAGCCAGATCCAGGCGATAGCGATCAATACTCTCCGTAGTAGCTTTTTCCGCCAGTTGTAGCTTGGCGATAATCCACCGGTCCGCCAGCGACAATTCAACGGGCTCGTTGTTGCGGCCACAGTCCTGATCCTCACAATTCATCAGGACGTAGCGGGCAGCATTCCAGATTTTATTGCAAAAGTTGCGGAAGCCTTCGATACGGCCGACATCAAAATTAATGTCGCGCCCGGTTGAGGCCAGTGAGTAGTAGGTGTAGCGCAGCGCATCCGTGCCGTAAGGGTTGATGCCGTCTGAAAATTCCCGACGGGTTTGCTTTTCGATTTTCTCTCGAAGATGCGGCAGCATCATGCCCGCCGTGCGTTTTGTCACCAGTGTTTCCAGGTCGATACCGTCGATTAGGTCGATGGGGTCGAGTACGTTGCCCTTGGATTTCGACATTTTTTGTCCGTGGCTGTCGCGAATCAGACCGTGGACATACACCGTGTGAAATGGCACTTCTCGACGGAAGTACAGGGTCAGCATAATCATCCGCGCCACCCAGAAAAAGATAATATCGAATCCGGTGACTAATACATCGGTGGGATGAAAGCTTGCCAACTCATCGGTTTCTTCGGGCCAGCCCAAGGTGCCAAAGGTCCAGAGGCCGGAGGAGAACCAGGTGTCCAGCACATCCTCATCCTGGTTCAAATTGACATTGGCATCCAGTGAATACTTTGCGCGAACCTCATCTTCGTCTCGGCCTACATAGATATTGCCCTGCTCATCGTACCAGGCGGGGATTCTGTGGCCCCACCACAATTGCCGGGAAATACACCAGTCCTTAATATCGCGCATCCAGGAAAAGTACATGTTCTCATAGGATTTAGGCACAAATTGAATGTCGCCGTTTTCGACGGCTGTACAGGCCTTCGCAGCCAGAGGCTGTGTTTTGACATACCACTGATTGGTCAGGTAGGGCTCGATAACGACTCCGGAGCGGTCGCCGCGAGGGACTTTCAGAGTGTGGTCGTCGATTTTTTCCAGCAGCCCTAAGGCATCCAGGTCGGCGACAACTTTTTTGCGGGCGTCGAAGCGATCCAGACCTCGGTAGACTTCCGGGGCGTTGTCGTTGATATGGGCATCGTCGTCGAATATATTGACCATTTCCAGTTGGTGGCGCTGTCCCATGGCATAGTCGTTGAAATCGTGTGCAGGGGTGATTTTTACACAGCCGGTGCCGAATTCGCGGTCTACATAATCGTCGGCAATAATGAGGATTTCGCGCCCAACCAAAGGTAGTGTAATAGTTTGTCCCACCAGGTGAGCGTAGCGCTCATCTTCCGGGTGGACCGCCACGGCGGTATCGCCAAGCATGGTTTCCGGGCGGGTTGTGGCGACGACCAGGTGGCCCGATCCGTCGGTCAGCGGGTAGCGAAAGTGCCAGAGTTTGCCCTTTTCCTCCTCGCTGATCACTTCCAGATCGGAAATGGCGGTGTGCAGTTTTGGGTCCCAGTTCACCAGGCGTCTACCGCGGTAAATGAGGTCGTCCTCGTAGAGTCGGATAAATGCCTCGCGCACGGCCCGGTTGAAACCCTCATCCATGGTGAAGCGCTCGCGGCTCCAGTCGGGGCTGGCGCCAAGGCGGCGCAATTGACGAGTGATGGTGCCGCCGGATTCCTCTTTCCACTCCCAGACTTTTTCAATAAACGATTCGCGCCCCAAATCGTGGCGATTGAGGCCCTCGGCATCCAGTAAACGTTCGACCACCATTTGTGTGGCGATACCGGCGTGATCGGTACCCACTTGCCACAGCGTGTTTTTACCTCGCATACGTTGGTAGCGAATCAGCGCATCCATGATCGCGTCTTGAAAACCGTGGCCCATGTGTAAACTGCCGGTAACGTTAGGCGGCGGAATCATAATGCAATAGCTCTCGCCCTTGAGCGACGGTTTGAAGTAGCCTCTGCTTTCCCAGGTCTGGTAGCAGGATTGTTCGATAGCTTTAGGGTTGTAGGTCTTATCCATGGTGTGTCGATGAACTAATGTCGGTGAAGAAAAAGGTGCAAAATTATACCGCCTGAAGTCTTTCAGGGATATCGGCCCGCTGGCATTCTCGGGATTTTAGTGATTATTCTCCAGAGATTGCCATATTATTTTGGGAGTCCGTCGCTTTGTGTCTTCGCAGCTCGATGACATGTCGGAACTAACAGGGAAA
This sequence comes from Cellvibrionaceae bacterium, assembly GCA_047634655.1. Taxonomy (GTDB): domain Bacteria; phylum Pseudomonadota; class Gammaproteobacteria; order Pseudomonadales; family Cellvibrionaceae; genus CANLBN01. Next base: position 14,336 of record JBLIHY010000033.1, on the reverse strand, counting down.
TAGTTTCGAGAGTCGAATTAATAGCGATGTGATGTCAAACCACCTTTGCATCGGCGAAGGCAATCACCGGTTTGCCGCTGTCTGGGTGTTTAACTAGGGTGACTTCCACTTGGTAGAGCTGTTTGATCAGCGCCGCGGAGAGCAAGCGTTCAGGTGTGTCTACACCCAGAGATTCTCCACCGTAGAGCGCGAGCATGCGATCGGCGTATGGCGAGATCAGATTAATATCGTGCGCCACCATAACGATGGCAACGCCCTGACGGGAAAATTCTTTTAGCGCCTGCATTAGTTGTTGTTGGTGGCCCAGATCCAGGGAAGCGGTCGGTTCATCCAATAGCAACAATCGCGGCTCGGCATCCTCCGAACGCCAGATTTGTGCCATCACTCTGGCCAGTTGCACTCGCTGGCGTTCACCGCCCGACAATTGCGTGTAAAGGCGCGGTTTTAGATGGCTAATATCGAGAAGATTCAGGGCTTCATGGATAATTTCCCGATCGACTCGACGACCGCTGTCGTGGGGAAAGCGCGCCAGATTCACGACCTCTTCGACAGTAAAAGGAAAATTCAAAGAGCTCTGTTGCGGCAAGAGTGCCATGTGTCTGGCTTTGAGTCGCGCCGGCCACTGCGCCAGAGGTGTGCCATAAAAGCTTATGTCACCGGCATTATCTTTTAGCGTGTTGCTGTTGCCGGCTATGGCATTAAGCAAGGTCGATTTACCGGCGCCATTGGGACCGATGACGACAACGATTTCACCGGCTTTTACCGTTAGCGACAAGTTTTTGACCAGGGGTGTCTCCCCGGCGCTAATAGACAGTTGATTGACCGCTAATAAAGACATGCCCAGCGTACTCAACTCAGGCCATAAACGTAGCGGCGGGTTAATAAAGAGAGGAAAAAAGGCACGCCAATCAGCGCGGTAATTAAGCCCACGGGTAATTCCGCGGGCGCCAGTAGGGTGCGCGCCAGGGTGTCTGCCAAAACCAATAAAATGGCCCCAGCAAGGGTAGAGGCGGGTAATAAAAACCGATGATCAGGCCCTATCAGTAAGCGAATAATGTGTGGCACTACTAAACCGACGAAACCGATGGCACCCGCCAGCGCCACGGAAATTCCGACGCTCAGAGCGACCACTAAAATAATCGCTCGCTTTAATCGATCGACATCGACGCCCAGGTGGCGCGCTTCCGATTCTCCCAGCAATAAGGCATTCAGCGGTTGGCTGAAATACCGTTGTATCGAGCATAGACCCAGAGCAATCAGCGCCGCGAACCCGACCTGTCCATAGGTGGCACCTTCGAGAGCACCCATGCGCCAGAAACTGATCCGCCTGAGCATAAAGTTATCGGCGTAAAACTCCAACAAACTCCCTAGGCTCGCCGCTAGAGTGCCAATGCCAATACCGGCCAGTAGCAAAGTCGCTACGGAAGTACCATCGGAGCGGCGGGCCAGCTGATAAACAAAGACCACTGCGATTGTTCCACCGCAAAACGCGCCCAGCGACAGTAAAGGTAAACCCAACCATTGGCTGACTGTGGCTTGCCCCAGAACGATAACCAGACTGGCGCCCAAGGAGGCCCCGGCGGTGACACCGATGAGCGAGGGATCCGCCAATGGGTTGCGAAATAATCCCTGCATTAAGGCCCCACTCAGGGCCAAAATAGCGCCAATGCAGGTCGCTAGTAATACTCTGGGAAGACGTACATCCAGGATGATCGAACGTAGAATGGAATCATCTTCGATAGCGAAGAAAGAAATGAGCAGTTTTGTTGGCGACATCGAAACCGCTCCGAAACTCACCGCCAACATCAATATTATCGGCAGCGAGATGGACAATATCGAGAGCAGGAGAATGGGCGACATACGATGGGGCATTGACGATACCGATTTTTAAGAAACTGCGAGTTAAGAAGCTGTGCGTTCGGTGACATGCAGTAGCAGCACTAATGGCATCGATGTTGCATTTGAGTAGGAGTTTGTACCGCGGAATACGCTGCCAGCGAAACTCGCTACCGAGTCAGAAGAAAAAGAATACTCCGTGATTTTAAATGCTCAGTGCATACTTTTAGGAATATTATTAACGACCAAAAAATCTGGCCGCTAATAATCGACGCCTAAGCGAGCTTTAATTCCCGCGTTGAATGCGTGCTTGACGTCTTTGACTTCCGATACGGTATCCATCACATCCCGAAGAGCGGGCCCGCCGCCGCGACCGGTGACCACCACGCTTTGCTCACTTGGGCGGTTGGCAATCGCATCCAGTATTTTTTGTTCATCGAGATATTTGAAGGCGAGCATATAGGTGAGTTCATCCAGTACCACCAGGTGATAGCTGGGGTCGGCCAACATCGGCTCCGCCACCGCCCAGGTTCGCTTGGCCGCTTCAATATCGCCGCTGCGATCCTGCGTGTCCCAGGTGAAACCGGTACCCATTTGGTACAGGGTTACTTGGGGGCAGTGGTTTCTCAAGTAGAGCTCTTCGCCCGACAATTGTTCGCCTTTAATAAATTGCACCACGCCCACTTTGTAATCGTAACCCAGTGAGCGCATGACCATGCCAAAGGCCGAACTCGACTTTCCCTTGCCGTTGCCCGTCAATAGAATTGCCACACCGCGCTCGGTAGAAGCCGCCTCGACCTTTGCATCGACCTGAGTTTTTTGTTTTTGCATCGAGGCTTTGTGTTTTTGATTTTTATCCATAATGGCAACGTTAAATATGATTATTAGAAAGTATATTGCTAAAAGGTGTAGCGGTAGGCTATCTCGGCGGTGCGGCCTTCAGTGCGATAGGTTTGAAATCCCTGAACTAGAGTATAGTCTTCATCAAAGATATTTTTTACGGTTAATTTAATTTTCGAATGTTTATTTGCCGTGTAAATACCTTTGATATCAATCAAATCAAAGCTTCCTGTTTTAGTCTTGTTAGATTGCTTTCTGTCACTTTCATATTTCCAGCTTAATAAAAGATCAATTTCCCCAAATGCTCTATCAATATCGAGACGTGCGGATGAAGCCGGTCTTCTGGTTAGACGCTCTCCAGTGTCCTCATTCTCCGTGTCAACATACGAATAGATGAGACCAATACCCCAATCCTCGACGACTGTGTACGCTGAACTTTCCACTCCGATAAGTTCAGCGCGGCTAATATTTTCTACCGTAGTAAAAGCTTGATTTGTTTCAATTAAATTTTTTATTTTAGTTTTATAAACTGAAATACTGAAATCGACTAAGCCATTGTCATTGATATAGCCGACTTCTATCGATTCGGCTTCCTCGGGCTCTAGCTCGGGATTGCCCGTATAATAACCGTCGGAAAAATATAGATCGTTAAAGGTAGGTAACTTGAACGCTTCTCCGTAAGAAAAAAGTAAAGTGTGAATGCCCGCAGGGATCGAAAGATTAAAGCTTCCAGACGTATTTTTTTTAGCTTTTTCCGTATCATCTTGGCGCAATGCGAGCTGTACATTAAAAAAAGAGTTGGCTAAACCATACTCAATAAAGCCAGCTTTATTAGCTCGTTCACTTTGACTAAAGTCCCCCGTTCCATCAACAGAATCATCGTAAAAATTCAGACCTGCAATTAACGATTGATTTTTACCCAAGTCGAAATTCAGGAAGGTCGTTGCTCCTAACCTTTTTGTTTTAAACACCGACGGATAACCACCTAAGGTTTTTTGGTCGTCGGTAAATCTATTAACACCGAAATTAAAATTTATAGACTTTGATAAGGGGAAATCGCCTCCCAAATTAAAGCTTTCAATTTTAAAATTGGTTTTCGCGCCTTCGGTTGTATTATCAAACTCGTTGGTTCCCTCATTACTGAAATAGGTAAAGTCTATTTTTGATTGATTGTCAGCGACCTTGCCCAGATTTAAGGAAATATTTTTTTCATCGAATGCGTCCCGGTCACGGTCTGCTCCAGAGTTGTTTTTCGTGCTATCGATGCCATCCGAGTCTAGATAGCCTACCGAAACACTGTAATAGCTGTTTTTATTACTGTCATTGAAACCACTACTGATCGATTGGGTGTTGTGAGATCCAATGCCTGTTTCTACATAGGCATTTTTTGAGCCCTCACCTTTTTTAGTAAAAATTTGAATAACGCCACCGATCGCCTCGGAACCATATATTCCCGAGCGCGGACCTTTAATTACTTCGATTCGGCTGATTTGATTGATGGGTATAAACTGTAAGGCTGTAGCGCCACTGCTCGCACTGGCAAATCTTACTCCGTTTACTAATACCAAAGCATGATCAGATTCAGTGCCGCGAATTCTTACCGCTGAAAGTGACCCTCTACTACCTTGTTGTTCGATAGATACTGAGGGTATCTGACCCAGAAGTTGCGTTAGATCACTGGCGGTAGATTTCTCGATCTCACTTTCTGTCAGCACATATCTGGACGTGGGTTGAATTAAATCTAGACCGGTTCTACTGCCGGTAATCACAATGGTATTTATTTCTTCGTCTTCCTCAGCCCATGACGAGGACGAAAATGGGAGTAAGCCTAAAAGGATAAGTAAAAAGTATTTCATCATTCTCAATGCCTTGTTTTTAAAACAATAAATAGGCGATTGAGGGAGGATTCAAGGACGGGAATTGAGCGATCATCTGAACAGAGATCACAAGTGCAGAAGCAAGAGGGATAGTGCAAGCCTGCTAGTGGCAATAGCCGATAACCTTGGATGGTAGCCCTCCGCTCCATCGTTCGATCGCAGAGGGCCGGTATCGGACTCGTTTAATGGTGATCAATAATCACTCAGCAAACTTACCGTTGCGGGGGCAGTGCTGGTTTTTCACCAAACTTCCCGTTTAACCTGTGCCTTCGGGAAAGTAATTTTCCGAAGGCACAGGCACCCAAAGCGGGATGGATTATAAGTGCACAATTCGGCGGCGTCCATCAAAATAAAGCTTGATCCGTTGTCAGAGAGATAAACACTCGCCGCTCTGGTCGCCCAATTTTTGCAGACGGTACCGAGCCGTGCGGGCTGTCTTCAATGTGCCAATCCTCGGGATAATATTTATTGCTGACTCAGGAGTAATATAGACCTTTTGTATTTTTTATCAGTAAGCTCTCTTTCTCGGATTGGAAAAAACCGCTGAGAGAATAATAACTGAGCGTTAAATTTTGATAATATTGTGTAGAAGATCGAAAAACTGCCAAGATAAAGCTGAAGAAAAAGCCACTAACGATTATGATAATCGTCGACGCCTAAAAGGTAGTCGTTGAAAAGCTATGTGGGATTGAAAGTAGGATGTTCCGCAAGAATTGTCAGTTTGTTAGGGAGTTTTTTACCAAATAGGACGCCAAAAATTGACTAAAAAAGGCACGTAGTGATGAACACCTTATCTCCAAGATTAATGAATCGAAAATACAAGATTTTCTTTGTTAGCGTTTTTCAGCTAGCTCTATGTTTTATCTTCAGCTTATCAGCCAATGTTGGTGCTTCCACAGAAGCAGAAAAAAGAATAGAGAACAACTGCCGCAGTTGTCATGGTGTAGATGGCAAGGCCGAGGCTGAGAGCTGGCCAAATCTTATATGCCAGAACCGCGGTTATTTATACAACAGGATGATTACCCTAAAACATAATAATGAACACGATATCGATAAGACTATAAAAGACTTGAGCTTAATGGAGATAGATGCAATCTCCAGGTACTACTCGAAGCTGGAGTGTCCGGTTAATGTCAGAAAGTGATATTTCCCTAAGCGACCGTTAGAAACCTATGTTGATAGCGGTCCCGGCAGGGTAGTGTGTCAATAGCAAATCGGTTGACTCTATGTACGTCCAAAATATTGTCTATAATTATTTTTTTTGGAACTTAAAAGTGATCTGAGTTTCTGATCTTTTAGTCCGTTTCGCGCGAATAACATGAAAAAAGCTATGTTCCAAAAAGCGTTACTGCGCATTTGCTTATCGCTTGCTCTTGGATATGCCGTCCTCGCGGTTGTTCCGCCAGCAGAGCACGAGCAAACACTGGCGCTTAAAGCCGTCAATGTCGATCAGTGTTGTACAGATAAAGCTGACGGTTTTGATGACTTTGACGATTCAGTTCAAGAGCCAGGTTTTCAGCGCTTCGACAGCCAAATTAACGCTGCCTGTTACGCTCAGTTATTAAGACTTCCTATCCTTCGTTTCGAGTCTTATTTTATAAGAGCGCCTCCGGTCTTTGTCTAGATCGATCTTTTCTAGATGGCAACACCCTTAAATTTTGTCAATTTTTTGAGGTAGTTCTTATGGTTATTACCATTATTTTTCAGTTACTTCTTCACGTTACCAACAGAGGCCCCAGCAGTAACATTTACAAGCGAGCTCGAACGGCAACGCAGGCGTTTGGCCAAGCGAAGGAGCGGCTTAGCCAAGTTTGTTCTTTCAGCGGTCATCACCGTGATTTATTTCAGCAACTTGAATGGCTGTGAGGAGAGCGGACAATGAAAAAACTTAATTTATACTCGGTCGAAGATATCGATGAATTGGCCTGGCCTGTGGATTCTGAAGAGTATACGCTGGAGTCCCCAGCCTTGGCTTTTTTTACCGATTTTGCTTCTGTTGATCCATTAGTCGTCGAATCCAATTTGTCAGCGGTCGAAGTGAAAACACTGATGCAGAAAACCCATGCTAGATTGAAGTTTGTGGTGAATGAGCGCGATAAATTTCTAGGGATTGTCGGCGCAGAGGATCTTATCGATCGAAAATTTGTGCAAAAAGTATCTAAAGCGGTGCGGAGGGATGAGATAGAAGTGACTGAGTTGATGATACCCAAAAAAAAGCTCAACGCACTGGATTTTAACGAAATCAAAACAGTGAGCGTTGCTAATGTTGTCGCTGTACTCAAGGAAAGCGGGGAGAATTATTGCTTGGTGGTCGATCGCGACAAACACAAAATAAGAGGTATTTTTTCCGCCAGTGAGATTGCTAGAAAATTACATACTCGCATCGATATCCATAAAAGACCTCCGCTTTTTGGTATGGTCTCAGCAGATAGCGAACTATAAATAACTAAAATGAAAGCTGCGCAGCGATAATCACAATATCGCTGCGCAGCTTGGGACCTTAAAGTAAAATCCGGGAAGTTGACTTGTCGGGGAGAAGGAGCTCTCGCCACTTGGGTGGCTTCCGCGGTCTAATCATAGGGTGCAATTTAGTGGGCGCAACGGATTAGTAAATATCCACTGGTGATTCTCAAATGGAAGTCCCCACAATTTCGAATATTTTATTCCGGGCACTTTACCTATGATCGGCAATGATGACATCGTGCAACTGCAGCAAGTCTCGTTCAATTACGGCAGCCGAGCTATCTTACGCAACATCGATTTGCACATACCCCGTGGCAAAGTCGTGGCTATTATGGGTGGCAGTGGTTGTGGCAAGACCACAGTGTTGCGGCTCATCGGTGGTCAATTGCGGCCCAACCAAGGCAAGGTTATGGTCGATGGTTGTTCTGTTGCCGATTTGGATACTAACGCTTTGTTTCGCTTGCGTCGCAAACTGGGTATGTTGTTTCAGATGGGTGCACTATTCACCGATCTGTCTGTATTTGAAAATGTCGCCTTTCAAATGCGCGAACACACCGACTTGCCCGATGAGCTGATCGATGATTTGGTGCTAATGAAATTGCACGCCGTGGGATTGCGTGGCGCCCACCACCTGTTGCCGTCTGAGCTCTCGGGCGGTATGGCTCGACGAGTCGCCTTGGCGCGTGCCATCGCCCTGGATCCGCAGCTGGTTTTATACGATGAGCCCTTTGCTGGGTTGGATCCTATCTCTCTGGGCATCGTCGGTCGGCTAATACGAACGCTGAATAGCGCCCTCGGCGCAACGTCTATTGTCGTCACTCACGATGTTCAGGAATCTTTAAAAATTGTCGATTACGTATATTTTATCGCCAACGGCGCCATTGTTGCCGAAGGCAGTGTCGACGATATCCAGTCTAGCGATCATCCCTTTGTCAAACAATTTGTGGGTGGAAAACCCGATGGCCCGGTTCCTTTTCACTATGAAGCGCCCGACTACCGCGGCATGCTACTGGACGGTATGTCGTGAACGCTATGGTAAAACTTATCGAAGCTCTCGGGCACAATCTGATTGATCGAGTTATTCGTCTGGGAGCGGTCAGTCAATTTCTTTTTTTAATCATTTCTGCTTCAGCTATGTGTCTGCGCCGCCCTTCGCTGCTGATTCGAGAGCTGTACTTTGTCGGCGTGCTGTCGCTGGTGATCATCATTATTTCAGGCCTGTTTGTCGGCATGGTGCTGAGCCTGCAAATGTACAATACTCTGGAACGTTTTGGATCGGGCGAAGCGGTGGGGATGGTGGTTGCCCTGTCCCTGGTCAGGGAGTTGGGGCCGGTGCTGTCAGCTTTGTTATTCTCCAGTCGCGCCGGTTCAGCGGTAACGGCCGAAATCGGTTTAATGAAAGCCACCGAGCAATTAAATGCTCTGGAGATGATGGCCATACCGCCGATTGCCCGCGTTGTGGCCCCGCGTTTTTGGGCGGGCGTTATTTCTCTACCCTTATTAACCGCCATATTTAACGTTGCGGGTATTTTCGGGGGTTACATAGTTGCTGTGTACTTATTGAATGTCGACGCGGGCACCTACTGGTCACAGATGCAGGATGCCGTCGATTTTCGACTGGATATCGTCAATGGGGTGATTAAAAGTATTGTTTTTGCTACTGCGGTGATATTAGTTGCCGTCTATGAAGGTTATTCAGCCATACCAACCGCCGAGGGCGTATCACGTGCGACCACCCACACCGTGGTAACTTCGGCTTTAGTGGTGCTCGGTTTGGATTTTGTGTTAACCGCTTTTATGTTTCAAGGGTTTTGATATGAATCGAAAAGCAATTGATTTTTGGGTCGGTATGTTCGTGCTATTGGGTATTATTGCCCTGGTTTTTTTGGCCTTGCGAGTTGCCAACCAAGCCACCCTGAGTAGTGGCAGCAGCTATCCTGTTGTCACTTACTTCACCAATATCGGCGGTCTAAAAATACGCTCTCCCGTTAAAAGTGCAGGTGTTATCGTTGGACGGGTGACGGACATTCAGCTAGATCCCAGTAATTATCAAGCGCGGGTCACCTTGTCCTTGGACGATCAGTATCAATTCAGCACCGACAGTTCTGCTAGCGTACTGACTTCCGGTTTATTGGGCGACCAGTATGTTGGGCTTGAACCGGGGGGCGAAATGGATTTCCTAAAAGCTGGCGACACTATCCAATATTCTTCTTCAGCCCTGGTGCTGGAAAGTCTTATTGGTAAAATTTTACTCAGTAGCCCCAGTGCCCGCAGCAATCCCGACAACATTGCTCCCAGCAAAGTCGCTCCGAGCCAGTGAATATGCGATACAAAGGTTCTACATTTTTACTTGTTTTCATTGCTTTGCTGGCAACGTTCTGGAAAATCAATGCTACTGCGGCGACCGAACTTGAGCCTGCCGACCTGGTAGAGTCGGCATTTAATGAAATTACAGCAGAACTCCGAGACAACATCGCACTATACAAAGATAATTCACAATCATTACAAGCTATGGTCGAGCGACGAGTAACCGCCTATTTTGACTTCCAGAGAATGACTCAAATCGCCGCCGCGAAATATTGGCGCAGCGCCAACGACGAACAAAAAATAGCGCTTACCCGTGAATTTAGAACTCAATTAATACGCAGTTATTCCAACGCCTTACTGCTCTACCGAAATGCCAAAGCTAAAGTGCTGTCAGAACAGATAAATGATAAAGGCCGAGTCATGGTGAAACTCGAGGTGAAGAATGAGCGCGGTCAACCTATAACGCTGTTTTTGCTCATGGAACAGAGTCAGAATCAATGGCGCATTATCGATGTCAACGTGGAGGGCGTGAGCATTGTTATCAGTGCACGAAGTCGTTTCTCAGAAGAAATTGCTAACAAGGGGCTGAATGGTTTTATCCAAACGTTGAGCCGGGAAAATCAACGGTTATCGCCATGAATACAGCTACAAAGTTAACGTTCAACGATTCGACCCTAGCCATCACCGGCGATATTACCTTTCTAACCGTTGCAGATTTATATAATCAACTACAAGTTATTTTAAAAAACAATACGATCAATGCTGTTGATTGCGGGGGTGTCAATCACGCTGACTCTACCGCTGTCAGTTTTTTGCTGGCTATAGAAAAGGGATGCAAAGGTCGACCGCTAGAATTCCTCAATGTAGACCACTCGATTCGAGCGCTCGCTAAATTGTACAGCGTGGATGAAATACTATTCCGATAATTTCTGACGCTATAATCCTAATAAAAAGGTCGAGCATGAAACTCTTTAGAAAAAAATATCACCCTCCAGGTACCGCTCCGGGAACCTTAGTCGAAGCTCAAAAGCAAGCGCAGGCTAAACCACTCAAAATAGATATGATTAACTTCAATGCCACTAAAATCGATTATTTTAGGGCATTAGAGGCCAGCGAGTGTAAAGAACATCTCGATAACAAAATGACCACCTGGATTCACGTTAGTGGCGCGCTGGATTTTGCTTCGATGAAGCAATTAGGTGATTTATTTTCCCTACACCCATTGGCAATGGAAGACGTTCTCAACCATGGCCAACGATCTAAAGTTGAAACGTACGACAAACAATTATTTGTGATCGTCAATTTACCGGTAATCATCGACCATTCGCTCCACATCGAACAAGTCAGTTTGTTTTGTGGCGAGGGTTATCTGTTGAGTTTTCACGAACAATTAGACGACAACACCTACGATATACTGCATAAGCGCTTACAAAAAAATATCAACGGTATTCGCAATCAAAGCAGCGATCACTTGCTTTATGTGCTGATAGATCTCGTGACTGATAACGGCTTCCCCATTCTCGATGTTTTTGGCGAGCGTATAGAAACTATTGAAGAATCGTTAACGGCCAATAATAGTAGAGCGATTCTTCAGCAGATTCATAAAGTTAAGCGCGAACTCACGTTGTTACGACGGGCCTTATGGCCACAAAGAGAAGTTATTAATAGCTTGATGAGAGATGAAAATGGCTCTTTTAACGAGGAAAATAAAATTTATCTACGGGATTGTTACGATCACACCATCCAGATCATAGAGCTCATAGAATCTTATCGAGACATGGCTTCCAGCACTTTGGAAGTTTGTCTGTCTGCCAACAGTTACCGGCTCAATGAAGTGATGCGCTTTTTAACTGTTATCTCGACCCTATTTATTCCACCCACATTTATTGTCGGCGTTTACGGGATGAATTTTAAGACCGAGGCCAGTTCGTGGAATATGCCAGAGCTCGCCTGGCCATTTGGCTATCTAACGATATGGTTAGTAATGCTTGGAATGGCTTTATGTCTATTATATTTTTTTAAACGCAAAGGCTGGTTGTGATTTCCTTGTATCCATTCAAAAACCATTCTAACGACTCAGTAGTTGTTGAACTCTCTAATTTTACGCATACAAAACATTGAATTAATAGGAATTAATTATGAGCGAATTGCCAGCCACCCTGCGGGACAATGTGCGTTTGTTGGGCGGGTTATTGGGAGAAACCTTGCGCAAGTATCAAGGCGATGACCTATTCGATAAAGTAGAGGCCATTCGCACTTTGTCCAAGCAACTCAGCGAGGCCGATGCCAGTGACTATCAACCTTTACTCGATCAATTAGTCGCTCTCGACGACGAGGACGTACTGTCCATTGCCCGAGCTTTCAACCAGTTTTTAAATCTCGCCAACATTGCCGATCAGGAATACTTTGTCAGCGCTGAGGCGACCAATGTCGACCGTTTACAGCAATGGTTATTAGCGCATTTACCGGAGCAGGGCGAAGCGGCCGTTGCCCAGTTGATTCAACAAGTGCAGGTGCATTTGGTATTGACCGCCCACCCGACAGAAGTCACTCGGCGAACCTTAATCCATAAATATGAAGCCATTAGCCACTACTTGTCAGAGCGGTCGCGCAGTGATTTGCTCCATTATGAAAGTAATATCCACCAGGGTCGCCTGCGCCGATTAATCGAGGAAGTGTGGGCCACCGATGAAATTCGCAGCGACCGACCCAGCGCAGTGGATGAGGCCAAGTGGGGCTTCGTAACCGTGGAAGACAATCTGTGGCAGGCCCTGCCGGATTTTTTGCGACACTTGGATCGCTTATCGAGACAACATTTGAATCAGCCGTTGCCATTAGACTGCGCACCCATGCAGTTTTACTCCTGGATGGGCGGCGACCGCGACGGTAATCCCAATGTCACTCACGATGTTACTGAAGAGGTGATTTTACTGGGGCGCTGGAAAGCCGCTGAACTTTATCTGGGGGATATCCGCAGTCTCGCCAGTGATTTAAGCATGGCCTCCGCTAGTGAAGAGCTGCTGATAACGCTTGGGCGAGCTAGTAGCACCCCCTATCGCGATCTATTGCACAATCTGCGGCACCGCTTGCAGGCTACCCTGAGTTGGACTCACGACCGGTTGACCGACGCCACATTATCAGTGCCTGCAGAAGTTATTCAGTCCCGGGAAGATTTGCTGCAGCCGCTGATGCTCTGTTACCGCTCCCTGTTGGTAAACAACCAGCACAGCATCGCCAATGGTCCACTGTCGGATGTGATTCGCCGGGTACACGCCTTTGGTATTAGCCTGTTGCCACTGGATATTCGTCAGGATAGCGAGCGCCACGTGCAATTACTCGACGAGTTGACCCAGTATCTGGACATCGGCAGCTACCACGACTGGGATGAAACGCAGCGGCAGACATTCTTACTGGAGCAATTAAACAGCCGTCGGCCACTGCTGCCGGCTCACTGGCCAGTTTCCGACGAGTCCGCCGAAGTGATTGCCACCTGTCGTGTCATTGCGTCTCAAGCCAGGGAAACCCTGTCTCACTACGTTATCTCCATGGCTCGGCAAGCATCGGATGTGCTGGCCGTGGCTTTGATATTGAAAGAGACCGGCATCCGTTGGTCAATGCCCATCACCCCTTTGTTTGAAACGCTGGATGACCTGAACCGCGCGCCCGAGGTGATGACGTCGCTGTGGCGCCTGGATTGGTACCGCCAGTATAGTCAGCGGAACCAGACGGTCATGATTGGTTATTCCGATTCCGCCAAAGATGCTGGCAAACTGGCCGCCACTTGGGCGCAGTACCGCGCTCAGGAACAACTGGTCGAATTGGCGGAACAAAACGATATCGAGTTGGTGCTGTTTCACGGTCGCGGCGGCACCATTGGTCGCGGCGGTGGCCCGGTCGAGAAGGCCATGGCTTCGCAGCCGCCGGGTTCCATTAAAGGACATATCCGGGTGACCGAGCAGGGGGAGATGATTCGTTATAAATTTGGCATGCCACGAGTGGCTTTTACCAGCTTTAGCGCTTATTTTACTGCCGTGCTCAACGCCACACTGAAGCCGGCCGCACCGCCCAAAGCAGAGTGGCGGGCATTGATGGATAAGATGTCTACCGCCAGCCTTCATGCGTATCGCAATGTGGTGCGCGAAGACCAACGCTTTGTGCCTTATTTTCGCAGTCTGACGCCAGAACAGGAGTTGGGCAAACTGGCCCTGGGGTCGCGTCCAGCCAAGCGCAAAGCATCGGGTGGTATCGAGAGTCTGCGAGCCATTCCCTGGGTCTTCGCCTGGATGCAGGTGCGTTTAAATTTACCCGCCTGGCTGGGTGTACAACAAGCCTTGCAGATGGCTAAAGCAGAAGAACCTCAAACTCTGATTGCTATGGCACAGGACTGGCCATTTTTTGCCAGTTTTATCGACCTGGTGGAAATGGTGGTCGGTAAAGTGGATCTCGTTATCTGCACACACTACGAGCAACAGTTGGTCGATAAATCTCTCCACGGTTTGGGGCAACAACTGCGGCAAGACTTACAACAACTGACTGAATTGTTGAATGAATTAAAACATCAGCAACAACTACTGGCTCAGGAACCCTTGCTGAAGCAAGCCCTGGAAGTGCGCAAACCCTATGTTGATCCATTGAATTATCTGCAGGCGGAGCTTTTAAAGCGCGAACGTCGTGGCGGTAGCGCCAATAGTCAGGCATCGGAACAAGCGCTGAAAGTGACTATGGCAGGAATTTCGGCGGGCATGCGCAATACCGGTTGATCCCCATATTAAACCGCCGGCCGATAGATAAAGGTCGGTGGTTTAGAGATGTTTAACCACCTCATGTTGACCTTGTTGGATGACCGAGAAGACTAGGCAGAAGAGCGTTGGATAGGCGTTGGTTGGATCAAGCGGTTGGTGTGTGTTGTGTTCTATGCCGAACAGCGTGAAGACACCATCCGTATTATCTCGGCCTGATTTATCTTGAATTATTGAAAACTACATTGCCTCGTTATGGGGTTGTACTTCTATG
>JBLIHY010000032.1:0-21967 GCA_047634655.1 Cellvibrionaceae bacterium | reverse complement strand
CGGTCGAGAAACTGGCCTCCAGCAGTACTTGCCGAATAGTATTAGCAAACAGGCACTAGGGTAGATTATGCCGAGTTCTCCAGCGCTTTATCTGGCTTCTCAGTCTCCGCGCCGCCTCGAATTGCTGCGGCAGATCGGTGTCGATGTCGAAGTGGTGAAAATCTCCGTGCCAGAGCAACGACAAATTGCCGAAGCGCCGGAAGTCTATGCCGAGCGCTTGGCTAGAGAAAAATCCGTCGCCGGTGCCAGCGCTGCAACTCCGTTAGATCGCCCGGTTTTGGGGGCGGATACCATTGTACTCCTGGGTGAACAGGTGTTTGAAAAGCCGAATAATCGGCTCGAAGCCATCGAGTGGCTGCGGCAGCTGTCTGGCAAAACTCACCAGGTAATTACCGCCGTCGCCGTCACTTATCGGGCGCAGACCTTGTCGGTAGTGAACCTTACTTCGGTGCGCTTCCGCCCTATCGCTGTCGACGAAGCCGAGCGCTACTGGTTAAGTGGTGAACCCGTCGATAAAGCTGGCGGCTATGCTATTCAGGGGCTGGGCGCGGTTTTCGTGGAACGCATCGAGGGCAGTTATTCGGCGGTGGTGGGTTTGCCCCTGAGAGAAACCGCTGAACTTTTAGCGAAATTTAACATTCCTATTTGGCAGCACTAGTTGGTAGAGCGGCACGGCTAAAAGCTGGCCGCATTCATCTGCGCTGAAAATTTAATAGCTGTCCTTGCGAAGGTCTCACATAGTAATTGATGAAAATAACCATAAAAGTTGACACCAGCGAGTGAGTATTCGCGATTATCTAGAGCTTTATAGAGACAGGCGTTTACTGGTTGTTTTTGTCTTTGGCGCTATCAGTGGTTTTCCATGGGTGTTAATTGGCTCGGTGATGACCGCCTGGCTGCAAGAAGCCGGTCTAACTCGCTCGGCTATTGGTTTTTTTGGTTCGATATTTGTCGTTTACGCCTTTAATTTTATCTGGGCTCCCTTTCTGGATGCCTGCAAAATTCCCTTTCTGTCTGCATGGGGCCGCCGCCGCGGCTGGATATTCGTCATGCAGCTACTACTTCTGCTGTTTGTTTTATCGATTGCTTTTACCAATCCAGCTTCTAATTTGCTGTGGACTGGCCTGCTGGCGCTGGGAATCGCTACCGCTTCGGCGACTCAGGATGTCGCTATCGATGCCTACCGCATCGAGATTATTGGTGTCGAAGAATCGCGTAGAATACCCGTCGTCGCCGCTATGAGCACCTGCGGTTGGTGGACCGGTTACTCACTGCCCGGTGCCTTGGCGTTAATTTTATCCGACCGGGTAGGTATTGAATGGAAGCATGTTTATTTGTGTCTCTCGTTGTTTATTGTCGCGGGCATGTTATTCATATATCGCATTTCTGAGCCGACGGCATCATTCGTCGGGCGGGATAAACAGCGCTCTTTACTCGATTCCATCGCCCATATGATTGCACAACCCTTTCGCGAGTTTTTTCAGCGCAACGGTTTGAAGTTTGCGCTTGCGCTGCTGCTGTTTGTCATTACCTTTAAGATTGGCGAAGCCTTTCTCGGTCGTATGTCGATCGTGTTCTATAAAGAAATTGGCTTTAGTAATACCGACATAGGTATTTACTCGAAAATGATTGGCTGGTGGGTGATTATTATTTTTTCACTCATTGCCAGCGCCCTTAACATCCGCTTCGGCCTTGTTAAGGGATTGATGATCAGTGGAATCGCCATGGCGGCAACCAATTTGATGTTTTCCTGGATTGCTCTGGTGGGACCGGTTAAATCGCTATTTGCAGCGGCGATTATTGTCGATAATTTTACGGCGTCGTTCGCAACTGTGGCCTTTGTATCATTTATCTCCTACTTAACGAACCGAGCTTACACCGCTACGCAATATGCCTTGCTGGCATCGTTAGGAAATTTTGGTAGAACGACACTTGCCGCCTTTAGCGGTATTATGGTGGACTATCTCGATGGCAATTGGCCGCTATTTTTCCTCATCACGGCGCTGATGGTGGTACCCGCATTGTTGATGTTGATGTTGTTGGCAAAGCGCATTAACCACTATTAAAGTGATAAAATATCACTGGCGAGCGGATGGCGCTGGGATTGACTCAGTCGCATGTATACCCTTGTATTATCTCCACTCATCTCCAGATCTATAGGCTATCCAGACTTCTTATACCGGAGCTCAATTTGCGTACTCTACTTATTATTTTTATTGTCGTTCCCATCGTCGAAATGTGGTTGCTTATCAAGGTGGGAGGCGCAATCGGTGCGCTGCCAACCATTGGGCTGGTTTTTCTGACGGCGATTATTGGCCTACAGCTTTTGAGGATCCAGGGTATCAGTACTATGTCCAGTGCCCGTCGCAAACTTCAGGCCAACGAGTTACCGGTTCGCGAGATCGCCGATGCCGTTTTCTATGCCTTCGCTGGCGCTCTGTTGTTGACGCCCGGTTTTTTTACCGACGCTATTGGTTTTGCTTGCTTAATACCCGGCATTCGGACCTGGCTTGTTCAGTTCTTGCTTCGCTACGCTCTGCAAAAGGGGCGCTTTCACTTTCAGGTACCGCCTGGCCGCCGTCGCCATCAGTCCGATCGAGTTATCGAGGGTGATTTTAAGCGCGATCGCGATGAATGACGTTCACAGACAATAAAAAAAGTAAATTTCTTCCTTCAATAAAAAAAGTAAATTTCTTCCTTGAAATGGATTGGCCAGGCCCAAATATAAACAGCGTCCTGAGATAACGTCCAAACCGACAGTCTACAACTAAAAAAAGACTTCCAGTTTGAGCGAATCGGCTAACCCTGTTTTAAAACATAACTTACTTGGAGTATCAAAAATGAAGATTCATCCTCTTTACGACCGTGTCGTCGTTCGCCGTCAGGAAGAAGAAGGCGTGACTGCAGGCGGGATCGTATTACCCAATTCCGCGAAAGAAAAACCCAATCGAGGCGAAGTCGTTGCCGTTGGTATTGGCCGCGCAATGGATGATGGCTCGGTGCGTCCTGTCGCTGTAAGCGTGGGCGATGTCGTCGTTTTTGGAAAATATGCTGGTAGCGATACGATAGAAGTTGATGGCGAAGAGCTGATTATCATTAGCGAGTCGGACATAAAAGCCACCATTAAATAAGAGTAGCTGATCAGTCAATAAGACGAAATCTTCTGCACACTGTTTTCATTAACTATTTTTGATCGAATATATATTTAAGGTAAAAAATCATGTCAGGAAAAGAAGTACTATTCGGAAACAGCGCTCGCCAAAGAATGATGGCCGGCGTAAACATTCTCGCAGATGCGGTTAAAGTGACCCTGGGTCCTAAAGGTCGCAATGTGGTTCTCGATAAATCTTATGGTGCGCCAACCGTTACCAAAGATGGCGTATCGGTCGCTAAAGAAATCGAACTGAAAGACAAGTTCGAAAACATGGGCGCCCAAATGGCAAAAGAAGTTGCCTCTAGAGCTTCCGACGATGCCGGTGATGGCACAACGACAGCAACCGTTCTCGCTCAATCCATCCTTCAAGAAGGCTTGAAATCGGTTGCCGCCGGTATGAATCCAATGGATTTGAAACGTGGTATCGACAAAGCGGTAATTGCTGCTGTGAAGTATATTCAGTCCACCGCTCAACCCTGTACAGACACCAAGTCCATTGCTCAAGTTGGCACTATCTCAGCTAACTCCGATGTGGAGGTAGGTTCTATCATTGCTGAAGCCATGGAGAAAGTAGGTAAGGAAGGCGTTATTACCGTAGAGGAAGGCAGCGGTTTAGAAAATGAACTGGATGTGGTTGAAGGTATGCAGTTCGATCGCGGTTATCTTTCCCCTTACTTTATTACCAACCAAGAAAATATGACGGTTGAGCAGGAAACTCCCTTCGTCCTTCTCGTCGAAAAGAAAATCTCTAGCATCCGTGAAATGCTGCCTCTGTTGGAAGCCGTTGCCAAAGCCGGCAGACCTCTGGTTATCATTGCAGAAGATGTTGAAGGTGAGGCATTAGCGACTCTAGTAGTCAACAATATGCGCGGCATTGTCAAAGTGTCTGCCTGTAAAGCTCCAGGATTCGGTGATCGTCGAAAAGCTATGCTGGAAGATATCGCTGTCTTAACCGGTGGTACGGTTATTTCTGAAGAAACAGCTATCGATTTGGAAAGCGCATCTTTGGAACTCTTGGGATCTGCCAAACGCATCACTATGAACAAAGAAAATACAGTGATTGTCGATGGCGCTGGCGACCCCGCGGCGATTAAGTCTCGGGTTTCTCAAATCGATGCACAAATCAAAGAAACATCTTCCGATTACGATAAAGAAAAGCTCCAGGAACGCAAGGCTAAACTAGCTGGCGGTGTTGCCGTCATTAAAGTAGGCGCTGCCACTGAAGTGGAAATGAAAGAGAAGAAAGCTCGAGTTGAAGATGCACTGCACGCCACTCGCGCCGCTGTTGAAGAGGGCGTTGTCCCCGGTGGTGGAACCGCACTAATTCGAGCTGTTGCAGCGATAGTAGATACGGTTGGTGATAATGAAGATCAAAACGCGGGTATAGCCCTCGCCTTGCGCGCCATGGAAGCACCCCTACGCCAGATTGTTGCCAATGCGGGCGCTGAAGCCTCTGTCGTTGCTGACAAGGTTAGGCAAGGCAAAGGTAACTACGGTTACAACGCCGCGTCCGGTGAATATGGCGATATGCTGAAAATGGGTATCTTAGATCCCGCTAAGGTTACTCGCACTGCGCTTCAGGCTGCCGCATCTATCGCTGGTCTGATGATTACCACTGAAGCCATGATTGCCGATCTGCCAGAAGATAAATCAGCAGCTTCAGCCCCAGACATGGGTGGTATGGGCGGTATGGGCGGTATGGGTGGTATGGGCGGCATGATGTAATCCATCTTTGCCAACCTTGCGACTTCGCAATTTAAAAACGGCCCTTTTTAGGGCCGTTTTTTTTAGAGAAATCCGAATAAAAACATTTTCATGAAAGAGTCGTCTCCCGTTAAAAACTCTCCAGTCTCAGTAACTTAGACCTACTATTCATCAAAATCCGCACACTAAATTGCCAGGTTTCTTGGTTCAAGATTTTTTGGTTATAGTAATCAAGACCTTACAATTTGAGAGTGGTTCTTGATGAAATCCACCCCTGCTGATTTGCCAAAACCTGAGGATTTATTGCGTAATGATGTCGGTTTGCTATCGTCATGCGAAGCAACTGAAACGACGTGGGGCGTCGGGAGAAATTTCTTCAAGTGCGTTTGAGGTGTGTGGTTCGTGACGTGAGGATATCAAAAGAGAATTGCGACGGAATAGTGTGGTTGAACCCGTTATTGGCTATTTAAAAAGTGATGGGCATTTAGGTCGAAATTACTGAAAAGCCAATTAGGTGATCGACAAAGGGCGGTGCTGTGTACCAACTTCCGCTTGTTGTTGAAGTGGCTAGGGAAGCTTTTTCGGCGCTGTTTTCTAGAGCGCAGACTTATCGAAAGATTGGCTCAGTATTTGAGGCTGTATTTTTATTGTGGAAACTTACAGCCTAGACTGAGTTTTTAGCGGGCGACTAGTTAATCATCCCTGTCGTTCTGACCCGCTTCGCCCCTTTTACGATTTTATTTGAATGAGCTTGCATTCTTTTCCTTTCGACATAATCATCAATCGAATGCTTAGTCGCGATTAACAGACCCGCCACAATAAAAGCCCCGGGTGGAAGTACGGCAATCAAGAGTCCGGGATAGTCGCTGCCAAATAAATCCAACTTCCATTGGCGAGCGGCTTCGCCAAACAGCAATTGCATATCACTGAACAGTGTCCCCATTCCCAACACTTCGCGAATAGCACCGATGGCGATCAATACCAAGGCAAAACCCATCCCCATCATGAAGCCGTCAACAGCGGAAGGGATAACTTTATTTTTACAGGCAAACGCATCGGCGCGGCCCAAAATTGCACAATTAGTAACAATCAAGGGGATAAAGATACCGAGTATCTGATACAGCTCATAAGTATAAGCTTTCATTAATAGTTCGGTAGCCGTGGTGAATGAGGCGATTATCATCACAAAAGCGGGCAGTTTTATGGCGTCGCTGACGATGTTGCGAATTAGCGACACGGCAATATTGGAACCGACTAGTACCAACATGGTCGCCAGTCCCAGGCCCAAGGCATTAACTACAGTGCCACTTACCGCCAGCAGCGGGCACAGCCCAAGTAGTTGCACTAGTGCAGGGTTGTTGGTCCACAGCCCATTTTTGGTGATTTCGCCGTAGTTGACACTGGGCTTGCGAACCTCGGCTTTCGTGGTTTCGCTTGCGTCGATCTCAATGCTCTCATTCATAATATTTACAGTCGGCTCAGAGTTCAGAGTTTAAGGAATCTCTGATCAACACAGAGATTCCTGCAGCACAGGTAAGTGCCACCACTTTCAATTACTTAAGTGGTTATCTTCTTAAGATAAAACTTTAACGGGTTTCCAGGGCCAACGATTAAACCCTGAAATAAGTACGCGTTGGGTTAATCGCTATGAATCCGCAGGGTTTGATTGATCGATTTTATCGAACAAACGTTTCTCGTTGGCTTTAACAAATTCCAGAACCTCGCGAACTTGCTTAACAACGGCTCGCGGAGTGATGGTCGCGCCGGTGAACTGATCGAAGGCTCCCCCATCTTTCTTAACCTTCCATAATTCTGGCGAAGGGCGCTCGAGAGATTTTCCCTTGAAGGAAGTAATCCAATCGCTTTTTTTCAAGTCAATTTTATCGCCAAGTCCAGGCGTCTCGCCGTGAGTCAGCACCCGAACTCCAGCGATGCTGCCATTGGCATTCACACCAACAATCATTTTGACGTCGCCACTGTAACCGTCGGGGGCAATGGCGGGGACAATCACCGCAATAATTTCTCCATTTTTACGGGCGATATGGATTTCTTCTTCAGCTGACAAACCCAGTTGTTCGGCAGCAAATTCCGGGATTTTCAAAGTGTCCAACAGTAAATTGTTATCGATGCGCGAAGCCGGGATGATTTCCAACAAGGCTTTTTCGGCCGCTCGGCGCTCGGCCTCAGCTATTGTGTCCTTAGTGCCTTGGTAGGTAGCGGAAAGCAATCCAGCAGCGACGATGGCAAAGCCAAATAACAGCAAGCTATTTTTGCTGATGGAGTGAGAGAGGCTCATTCGCGGCTCCTATTGGCTCTTTCGGCTGCTTTGTGGCCGTAAGTTCTCGGCAGCGTGTAGTAATCAATAAAGGGGGCGGCAAAGTTCATTAATAATACGGCGAAGGCAACGGCATCTGGATAATTTCCCCAGACGCGAATCACGTAAACCAGTACCCCAACTCCAGCGCCAAAAATGATGCGGCCTCTGTTGCTAACAGCGGAGCTGACGGGGTCGGTAATAATAAAAAAAGCGGCCATCATGGTTCCGCCCGAGAACAAGTGCAACAGTAGAGGCCCGCCGCTCTCGGAACTGCCATCGTCGTAGAATAACAGCGCCATTAACGCAAGCGCGATGAGCATACTGACGGGCGCATGCCAGGTAAAAATTTTCTTGTAAAGTAACAGTAGGCCGCCTGTAAGGAATGCCAGGTTCACCCATTCCCAACCTACGCCGGCCAGATATGCGTCGGCAAAGAGAGGATGACCCGCATAAATTTGTTGTACCAGCAGGCCGTCCTGGTTCTTAAATAAATCCAGTGGGGTCGCGCCGGTGTAACCATCAATAAGCTCCTTGTTTCCAGTAAATACGACCTGCAGCGCGGATAGCAATGATGGCAGTGTTTGACCTTCCCCTAGAAGAGTTTGAGGAATACTCCAGCGAGTCATTTCCACCGGGAAGGAGATTAGTAATACGACATAACCCACCATCGCCGGATTGAAAGGGTTGTAGCCTAGACCGCCGTATAGCTGTTTGGCGAGAATGATAGAGGAGGCGCTACCGATGACTACCAGCCACCACGGTGCGTACGGTGGTAATGCCAGACCCAAAAGTACAGCGGTGACTAGCGCGCTGCAGTCTTTTAGATAAAACCCCACCGGCCGTCCGCGCCAGTACAGTATGAGCGCTTCGCAAGCCAGTGCAGTGGCGCAGCCAATTACCAGATTAATCAGAGTGCCCCAACCGAAGAAGTAGGTGAGCGCCAACAAACCTGGCAGGGTAGCTAGTATGACCCAACGCATGACAGTACCTGTGGTACTGGCATCGTGGGCATGCGGAGAGCTGATTCGGATAAAGCTCATCAGCGCTCTTCCATTTTTTCGCTAACCGTTCCAGAGCCAGTCGTTTCGGGCGTCGACGAGGGCGAATGAGTCGTTTGATCCGAGACGCTAGTATCCGTTGTCGATTTGCCCGCGGTCTCCGACAAAAAAGCCGCCAGTTTTTCTTGCGCATCCTGCAGGCGGAGTTCGGCCTGTTTTAGTTGAGCGTTGAGCTTATCGCTTTGGTCGTCTTCGGCCTGCGCCAAACGTATTCGTAATTTTTCAACCCGACTCTGGCCGCTGCTAAGCGCTCTGGTTAATCTGGATTCTTGAGCGACTGGATCATTCTCTTTGGCCTTTATCCGCGCCATGGCAACGGCCACTGGATCTGCAACTGGAGAGTTTTCTGTCGCGGTTTCGGTTTTGCTTGCCGTTTTTTTATCAGCGGCCATACGCCGCGCCGCCTCTGCTGCTTTTTTGCGGGCTAAGCGCTTTTCTTCTTTGGATTTTTCCGCTTCTTGTACGCGAATCTTGCGAAATTCAAAGCGTCTTCGCGCGTGATCAGATTTAATCTTTTCCTGTTGCTGATGACGAATCTCATCCTTGGCTGCGCGGTAATACTGAACCAGGGGAATGGCCGAAGGACACACGTAGGAACAGGCGCCACACTCGATGCAGTCGAAGAGATTGTGGTTTTGCAAGCGCTCGAAGTCCTCTGCCTTCGCATACCAGTACAGTTGCTGCGGCAACAAACTCGCCGGGCAAGCTTCGGCACATATGCCACAACGAATACAGGGCTGGGCCGGAGGCGGCTCCGGCATCTCCTGGTGCGAGGGGGCAATGATACAGTTGCTGGTTTTAATGACTGGAACTTGATCGCTGGGCAGCGCAAGACCCATCATCGGCCCGCCCATAATAACGCGCGGGCACTCTTGTGGATCGAAGCCATTTTCGTTCAGTAGATGGCGCACCGGCGTCCCAAGTAGTGCCTTGACATTGCGCTGTAATTTTAAGGACTCTCCCACTACAGTGATAATACGCCAAGTAAGAGGTTCTCCCCGGGTAACCGCGCGATAAGCGGCCATCGCTGTCCCCACATTTTGTACGAGCATCCCCACATGAGCGGGCAATTGGCCAGAGGGTATTTCTTTCCCCGTCAGAATCTGAACCAATTGCTTTTCGCCGCCGGAAGGGTACTTGGTGGGAAAGGTCGCGACTTCCACATCAGTACCGGCGGCAGATTGTTGAACAGCGGCGATGGCGTCGGGCTTGTTGTCTTCGATCCCGATAACAACTCGCTTTAGATCGCCGAGAATGTATGCCAACAACTGTGTGCCAGCGACAACTTCGTCGGCAAAATTCTGCATTAGGCAGTCGTCGGCGGTAATGTAGGGTTCACATTCGGTACCGTTGACAATAAGTGTGTGCACCGGTTCTTCTACGTGAGGATTGAGTTTGACTGCGGCGGGGAAGCCAGCGCCACCCATGCCGGCAATACCGGCCTCGCGAATTTTTTCAAGTAGTTCGGCCGAGTCCAGCGATCGGTAGTCCTCGCAAGCTGTGAATTCTGTAAAACGATGCTGACCGTCGCTATGTAAAATTATGCAGCGATCGCTCATGCCGGAAATGTGGGGTAAAACGCGATCTTCGATGGCGACAATAGTCCCCGAAGTGGAAGCGTGAAGGGGTACGCTGACAGCGCCCACGGCTCCGGCGATTTTTTGACCGGCCAAAACTTGCTCGCCAACCTCGACGATAGGTGTGGCTGGTGTCCCGATGTGTTGATTCAAGGGAAATATCAGCTCTTCGGGGATGGTAATATCCGCCAGTGGTAGTCGCATGGATTGAGATTTGTTTTCAGGCGGATGGACTCCTCCGGGAGTATTCCAGATTTTTGCCAATCCTCGAGTGCTTGCGGTTTTTCTCGTATTGTTCAGCATCTGATCTCTCAAACGATTTGGGTGCGATCGGTAGCGATAATATTGTTGGAAAGTAACTTTGGTTTAGACCACTGCCACTGCAGTACGGTTTGATTCACCGGGAGCATATCAATGCAGTCAACCGGACACGGGTCGACACACAGATCGCAGCCGGTACATTCGTCGGCAATGATGGTGTGCATTTGTTTAGCAGCTCCGAGAATGGCATCGACTGGGCAGGCCTGGATGCACTTAGTGCAGCCAATGCATTCTTCCTCGCGAATAAAGGCCACCGTTTTAACCGCTTTTTCTTCTCCATGCTCTTCGTCCAGGTTTGGCGCTTCTACGCCCAATAGATCGGCAAGTGCGTTGATGGTACCTTGACCGCCCGGGGGGCACTTGTTGATAGCCTCGCCATTCGCAATACCTTCGGCATAGGGTCGGCAGCCGGGGTGTCCGCATTGGCCACACTGGGTTTGTGGCAGCAGCGCATCAATCTGCTCGACGATGGGATCGCCCTCCACTTTAAATTTGACAGCGGCAAAACCTAGCACGCCGCCAAATCCCAGAGCGAGGCCACCCAGTGCGATTAGCGCAGAGATAAGTGGGTTGTTGATAATAAGGTCGAGCATAATCAGGTGAATTTGTTGTGTCGAAGTCATCTACAGAGGCTCTTTGCAATGGCCCCATGTAAAATTTTCTACGTTGGAAGTTAAACCAGCCCGGCGAAACCCATGAAGGCCAATGACATTAGTCCCGCGGTAATCATGCCAATGGCGGAGCCCTGGAAAGGTTTGGGTATGTCTGCCACTATCAGGCGTTCGCGCATGGCTGAAAACAGAATTAAAACTAATGAAAACCCTAGTGCGGCTCCGAAACCAAACAAGAATGATTCAATGAAACTGTGGGCTTTGGTAGTGTTCTGGATAGCCACACCCAATACCGCGCAGTTGGTGGTGATCAGTGGTAGAAATACGCCCAGCACCCGGTAAAGTAATGGACTGGTTTTTTCGATAAACATCTTGGTGAACTGGACGACAACGGCGATCACTAAAATAAAAGAAATCGTCCTCAAATAAGACAGCGATAGTGGTTCCAGCACGTAAGTGTGTACCAAAAAGCTGCAAACAGAGGCCAGCGTCAAAACGAAGGTGGTTGCGCTACTCATCCCAATGGCCGTTTCCAGCTTATTGGAAACACCCATGAAAGGACACAGACCTAAAAACTGTACCAATACGAAGTTGTTTACCAAGATAGTACTTAGTAACAGTAATGCAAGTTCAGTCATACTGATTGCCCCCGGAGACCCGCGTCGGGAAAAGTGTTTGCTATATCTGCGTTAGATGATAACGAGATCGCCATAGACCTTGATGCTCTCATTTGAAAACCGTAGTTTCTGGCGGAAGAGATAATCAATAAGTAAACTGGTATTTTCAAGTGATGCGCATGCCGGGTTGCGCGCCTTGATGAGGTTCCAGTAGAAAGATATCGCGGCCACCGGGACCAGCGGCTAATACCATTCCCTCGGAAACTCCAAACTTCATTTTTCGCGGCGCTAAATTGGCAACCACGACGGTGAGTTTACCCTTGAGATCCTCAGCGGAATACGCGCTCTTGATTCCGGAAAACACTTGGCGTGTCTCGCCACCCAAGTCCAGTTCCAATTGTAATAACTTGTCGGCGCCATCCACAATTTTCGCCTGGATAATTTTCGCCACACGCAAGTCGATTTTCGAAAAAATATCGAAACTGATTTCATCTGCCAAGACTTCTTTATGGGGCCCGAGGGCTTTGAGTGTTGGCGACTCGGGCGATGACTGTGCCTGGGTTTTCGGCAGCGCTTCTTTAACGGTGTTGGTCATGGCATCCACTTGTTTTTTCTCGACACGACTTAATAGAGGCTTGAATGGGTTAATGCTGTGGCCGGTTTTAAATTCCATCGCGTTGTCCCAGGTTAGCGATTCATTTAAAAAAGCCTCTGCATGATTTACCAAGACCGGCAGCACCGGCTTAAGATAAGTCATCAGTGCGCGAAACATATTGATAGCCTGGGTACAGACATCCAGTACCGCTCGCGCTTTATCTTCCTGTTTTGCCAGTGCCCAGGGGGCTTTGGCAGCAATATACTCGTTGGCGAGGTCTGCGAGATTCATAATTTCACGCATGGCTCGAGAGAATTCGCGGTTTTCGTAGAGCTGAGTAATGACTTCGTTGGCATCGACGAATTTTTGCCAAAGCGATTGGTCCTCGACGCAATCTCCAAGTTGACCGCCTTGCTGGTGGATAAACCGCGCACTGCGACTGGCAATATTGATAACTTTGCCCACCAGATCCGAATTGACACGCTGGGTAAAATCATCGAGATTTAAGTCCAGATCGTCTACTGAGCTGTTTAGTTTTGCTGCGAAGTAATAACGCAAGTATTCTGGTTGTAGATGATCTAAGTACGTTCGGGCATTAATAAAAGTACCACGAGACTTGGACATCTTCTTACCATCCACAGTGAGAAAGCCGTGCACATGCACGGCCGTGGGAGTGCGCAATCCAGCCGAATTCAGCATCGCCGGCCAGAATAACGCGTGGAAGTTGACGATGTCTTTGCCAATAAAATGATGAAGTTCGGTACCGTTGGATAGATGCGGATCTCCGTTGCCATCGTCGACGCAGTATTCCTGCCAATCTTTGCCGAGGCGGGTGCAAAGATTTTTAAAGCTGGCAAGGTAGCCGATGGGAGCATCTAGCCAAACATAAAAATACTTGCCCGGATGCTCGGGAATTTCAAAGCCAAAATAAGGCGCATCGCGTGAGATATCCCACTCCTGCAGGCCGCTATCGAGCCACTCCGCCAACTTGTTGGCCACTTCGGGTTGCAAGTGGCCGGCGCGGGTCCATTTCCGCAGAAAGTCGGTAAATTCGGGTAGCTTAAAAAAGAAGTGCTCCGATGCTTTCTGGACTGGAGTCGCGCCAGAAATGACAGATTTCGGCTCAATCAGATCGCCGGGAGAATAGGTTGCGCCGCAAACTTCGCAATTGTCCCCGTATTGGTCGGCGCTTTTGCAGACGGGACAGCTGCCTTTAATATAGCGATCTGCTAGAAACAGTTGTTTTTCAGGATCGTAGGCCTGAGTGATTGTGCGCGTGGCAATGTGGCCGTTGTCAAACAAGCGCCGATAGACCATCTCCGACAGTTCTCGGTTTTCTTCTGAGTGAGTGGAATGGTAATTATCGAAATCAATTTGAAAATCGGCAAAATCCTTTTGGTGCTCGGCGCTGACGCGCGCGATTTGTGCCTCCGGAGTAATCCCCTGCTGTTCGGCCCTGAGCATAATGGCCGTGCCATGGGCGTCGTCAGCGCAAACGTAGATACACTCGTGACCTCGCAATTTCTGAAAGCGAACCCAGATATCGGTTTGTATGTATTCCACCAAATGTCCTAAGTGGATAGAGCCATTGGCGTAGGGGAGCGCACTGGTGACAAGAATTTTACGTCGACGCATAGTTTGAGTGGTCACTGGGCAGCTAACTCGTTAGTAAAACGTTTAATTTTAGCATTTTTTCATTAATCGGTTTGAGTGGTTTTTTGCTTTGCTCCCAATCCGTATTCCAACTGAAGTTGTGGCACTAGCCTGTAGGAGGCGAGATCGGTAATATGTAGATCTTGCGCAAGCGCCTACTTCTGAATTATCAAGTCTCCTATGACTACCTTTATCGACCAATACGTGCTCCCTTTGCTCGCCAATATTAACGATCCGCAGACGCAACAGAGTTTGCTGGATCTGCAGGCCATTAGCGGGATTCAAACCTTGGATCACCGCTTATCGTTAAAATTGACTCTGGGATATCCCGGTGAAGCCGTGCAGCAAGCCTTGGCAAAAACGCTGGGTGAGTCCCTTTCAGAGTTGCCCGGTATTGAAAACGTGGTGGTTGACGTTGGCTGGCGAGTGCCCATCTCTACAGGCTCCACTGAAAAAAAATCTCTGGAAAACGTGCGTAATGTGATCGCCGTAGCTTCCGGAAAAGGTGGTGTTGGCAAGTCGACAACAACAGTAAATCTGGCATTGGCGCTCAGTCGTCTGGGCGCCAATGTGGGTATTCTGGACGCCGATATCTATGGTCCCAATCAAGCTCAAATGCTAGGTGCCGCCGGTCGCCGGCCGGAAGTTCGGGATGAGAAAACTATACTGCCGGTTATCGCTCACGGCATTCAATCGATGTCCATGGGCTATTTATTAACGGAAAATACACCAGTAGTCTGGCGCGGCCCCATGGCGACCGGAGCCTTGCAGCAACTGTTATTTCAGACCCAATGGCAGGATCTGGATTATTTGTTTGTAGACATGCCGCCGGGCACCGGAGACATTCAATTAACTTTGTCGCAACAGGTGCCTTTATCTGGCGCAGTTATTGTCACCACACCTCAGGATATCGCCTTGCTGGATGCCCGCAAAGCCATTGAAATGTTTACCAAGGTGAATGTTCCCGTACTGGGTGTCGTTGAGAATATGGCAGTTCACCGCTGCAGTCAGTGCGGTCTGGAGGAGCATATTTTTGGTAAAGGTGGCGGTCAACGTATTGCCGACGATTACCATAGTCGCCTACTGGGCACTTTGCCCCTGGCATTATCCATCCGCGAACAGGCCGATAGTGGCAATCCTACTGTTGTCGCCGAGCCGGATAGCGATGTCGCTCAATATTATCTTCAGACTGCTCAAAAAACCGCTGCATTTCTCTGGGCAGATAGTTTAAAGGAAGACAGCTTGCCGGAGATTCTCGTGAGTGACGATTAGCGAATCGACTCGACTCTAAGAGAAGCTATTAGAGCCTTTTAAAAGTAACAATTTAAGAATGCTCTGATTAATTTATCCATGAATCAATCTCCGGTCGAAAAAAATTCTATTTTTGTTTTTCCCGCATTTTCAATTACTTAAGCCATTGAAAATGGCAGCGTTTCCCCGTGCTGCAAGGATCTCTGAATTGATCAGAGATTCCTTAAAAGTAAAAATGTATGCTTTATCAACTTCCGTTGATAAATTTATGACCAAACCATGCCGGCTCAGCACGAATAGTCTCCTACATTCGACCCGGTTAGGCTTGCGTTCGCTCATGATGCTCACCCCTTCCGGTAAAGGCAAAACTGCCTGCTATTTCGCTCGGTCAGCAAAGAAAGTAATCGACAATATTACGAAAAATATTTTTGTAAAAACCCAATGACGCCTTGGAGTCTGAATGAGTATTAAATCGGATAAGTGGATGCGCCGTATGGTTGAGCGCTTCGGTATGATCGAACCGTTTGAGCCGGCTCAGGTAAGGTACAGCCCGAGTGGGGAGCGATTAATATCTTACGGAACTTCCAGTTACGGTTACGACGTGCGCTGTGCGGACGAGTTTAAAATTTTTACGAACGTTCATTCTACGGTAGTGGATCCGAAACACTTTGATGAACAAAGTTTTGTCGATATCAAAAGTGATGTCTGCATTATCCCACCGAACTCATTTGCCCTGGCGAGAACGGTGGAACACTTTCGTATTCCTCGCAATATCCTCACGATTTGTCTGGGCAAGTCCACCTACGCTCGCTGCGGTATTATTGTCAACGTCACGCCGCTGGAGCCCGAGTGGGAAGGCTATGTTACCCTCGAATTTTCCAACAGTACGCCGCTACCGGCAAAAATTTATGCCAACGAAGGTGTAGCGCAAATGCTGTTCCTCGAATCCGATGAAGTCTGCGAGACTTCCTATAAAGATCGCGGCGGCAAATATCAAGGGCAGCAAGGCGTTACCTTGCCCAGGGCCTAAGCAAATATCAAAGTCGAAGCCGCAAGCAATGTCAGCAGCCCGCTACTATTTCTCAAATATTAATCGAATTCGTATTGCAGCTGACGATTCACAGATTGTTGATTGTGAAGAGTACATAGCGATACGTGAAGAGATTAATCGCCTGCAACCAAGCGATCCACAAATCTCAATCCCTGCGAAATCACAGCCAGTTTCTAAGTAGTCAAAAAACCGCGTTTCTAAAACCGAAACATCGCGCCTCTAAAACTAAAGCATGGCATCGATGGTTGATATTGATTTTATTGTCCACAGGAGGTGAATTCCACTTCCAAGTGCACCAAAATATTTGGTAGATCCACACATTAAGTGCTGCGAATCCAAGAATTAGATGCGATTACATTCCTCCAATGTATGGGCTTTTATTTTCTCTTTGCACAAGCACTTTGTTCTTAGCATCAAATGCCAAATTTGCTTATCGGGATGAAATATTTATTAATCCCATATTCATCACTCTGCTATTTACAAGTGCTATGATCGTTGCGGCAGCCTGGATTTCTGGGGGAGTCGGAAAGCTTAATACACAACCGTTAAGGTTAGCCTTTTTAGGTATTATTTTACTCAGGCTGATATCGACACCGGGCGTTATCCTCTCAATTCTTGTTCTAGGTGTATTGAACTACGGTATTTATCAGAAGCAAAAAATAAAAGATCACGGTGAAATCGTGTTGCTGGAGCTTGCCCCTGTCGATCCTCGTTCACTTATGCAGGGTGACTATATGCGTTTGAACGCTCTGCCCCGGTTGCCGAATTAAAAAATTATCAAAAACGCGGCTATACGGTTGTTAAGCCCGACAAAAATAATGTGGCACAATTTGTCCGCTTTTATAATGATGAAGACCTTCAAGATCAGGAAAAGTTACTGCGCTTTCGCAGCAAGCACAGTATCCATATAGTGCCAGATTCTTTTTTATTCCAAGAAGGCCATGCCGAATTTTATGAAAATGCTAAATATGGTGTTTTTAAATTTGATGATCGTGGAAATCACTTGCTGGTTGGCTTGGCCAATGAGCAGCTAGCAACTATAGAGCTTGTAGAATAATTCTGTTGGTGCACAAGTACATGGCCACATCGAAAGCTAAATAAAGACCTATCCCGCGTGGTCAGCGATAACTCTCCGGATGAGATCAAGCAGAGGCGACAAATTAAAATAAATGCTTATCTACGGTATCGATTTCACCAGCAGGCCAAGGCGGAGCAAGCCTATTACTTGTGTGGTTTGCACGCTTGAAGATACGCATCTGCAATTTAATAGCTTGCAAGAGTGGCGCAACTTCGAGGCATTCGAAGCGGCGCTAGAACAACCCGGCCCCTGGATGGCGGGGATTGACTTTCCCTTCGGCCAGGCACGGCGCTTTATTGAAACCATCGCTTGGCCAAAAAACTGGCTAGATTACGTCGAGCGTGTCGGTCAAATGACCCGGGAGCAATTCCGCGAGAGTTTGGACGCATATCGACGAGATCGCCTCGATGGCGATAAAGAGCACCGAAGACAGACGGATATTGAGGCTGGCTCGATCAGTCCACAAAAACTCTACGGTACCCCGGTGGGCTTAATGTTTTACGAGGGCGCGCCGCGGCTGCAAAAGTCTGGCGCGACGATACCGCTGCTGCAGCGGGGCGACCCGAAACGCATCGTTGTCGAAGCTTATCCAGGAGTTCTGGCGAGAGCTTTGATTGGACGGCGCAGCTATAAGCAAGATACCAAAGCCAAGCAGACCCAAGAACAATATCAGGCTAGGGCTGATCTGCTAACAATAATCAAAAATGGAAAGTTGCTATCGACCCACGGCATCACCGTGGACGCGCCGGACGATCTTATTAACGATCCGGGCGCAGATCATCTCGATGCCTTACTTTGCGCCATCCAGGCGGCGTGGGCCTACAGGCAAAAAGATAACAATTACGGCATACCCGCATCAGCCGATCCGATGGAGGGATGGATCGCTCATCCAAGCGATATCACTATCTAACAATATTCTGATTAATTCATCCATGAATTATTTTTCTTGTAGGGATCTCTGGATTGATCAGCACTTGCCTAGATAACACAATACAAACGACTTAATGCCATCTTCCATTCCCGAACCAGTCCGGCGTGACAACGCAACAACGGTTAAAAACCGTTCGGAGGTAAAATCAATCTAGGCAAAATGCCGACGTGTTTTCTTTGCGAATGCTACCAGCGAAAGCATCACGGGCACTTCGACCAAAACCCCCACAACGGTCGCCAAAGCGGCACCGGAATTCAAGCCAAACAGGCTAATCGCAACGGCAACGGCTAATTCGAAAAAATTGGAAGTTCCTATCAGAGCCGCCGGAGCGGCGGTGCTAAACGGTACGCGCCAGAGGTAGGCCCATCCATAAGCAACGACAAAAATACCGTAGCTTTGGATCAGTAACGGAATAGCGATCAGCGCAATAACCATGGGTTTATCCAAAATGGTCTGTGCCTGAAAGCCGAACAACAAAACCACGGTAGCCAGCAGCCCCATGATTGAAAACGGCTTGACCTTAGCCGTAAAGCGGCTGATGCGCTCGTGATTGCCAGAGCCATCCAGTATCTTTCGAGTGAGGTATCCAGCCGCAAGAGGAACCACGACGTAGAGTACAACCGAAAGCAGCAACGTTTCCCAAGGCACAACAATGTCGGTGACGCCAAGCAGAAAGGCGGCCAGTGGCGCAAAGGCGAACACCATGATGATGTCGTTGATGGAGACTTGAACTAAGGTGTAATTGGCATCGCCCCGCACCAGCTGGCTCCAGACAAAAACCATCGCGGTACAGGGCGCAACACCGAGTAAGATCATGCCGGCGATGTATTCTTTGGCCGTTTGCGGGTCGACCCATCCGGCAAATACATATTCGAAGAAGAAAATCCCAAGCGCCGCCATGGTGAAGGGCTTGATGAGCCAGTTGACGATGAGAGTTATACATAAGCCTTTGGGCTTTTTGCCAACATCTTTCAGAGAAGCAAAATCGACGTTGACCATCATGGGATAAATCATCACCCAGATAAATACTGCAACCACCAGATTGACACGGGCATATTCGACGCCCGCAATGGCCTCAAAAAAGTTCGGCAACGCAACGCCCAAACCGACGCCAGCCACAATGCAAAGGGCAACCCACAATGACAGATAGCGCTCAAATAATCCCATCGGCGATGCCATATCTGTGTTCATAACCGTGCTCTTATAATAGTTCTCATAAAAATTCTTTCTCTACCCGCTCTTTGAGCATCTGAAGCGCCTTATCAAATGTCTTTTCTATTGCTTCATTTATGTCTTCCGCGTTAGCGGGGTCAGGGGTGCTCAAGCGTTTCGATAGATTTGGGGTGGGTAGTGACTGGGCTCGTTACCCAGCACAACAAGATAAGGTGCTGACATCTTTATCAAACGTTTGCGCGGCCAGTTTGAGACCTTCTACGCCGGTAAGGTATGGAAAGATGGTGTTTGCCAGTTCCGCCGTCGTCATCCCCGCCTTTATGGCCAAAACCATGGTCTGAACCAGCTCCCCGCCATCCGGCGCTAATAGGTGAGCACCCAGCAGTTTATCGGTCTCCTTATCGGCCACCAGCTTGATCAGCCCTCGGGTATCTCTTGCCGCGATGTAGCGTGGCACATAATTGAGTGTAATGGTGCTGCTCTTGACCGCGTGGCCTATCGCTTTCGCTTGGGCCTCGGTTAAACCAACCCTGGCCATCTGCGGGTCGCAAAACACAACGGATGGCATCGCCGTATTGCTATATTTTTGGCTATTGCCTTCCAGCGCATTCTTTGCCGCAAGCTTGCCGCCATAAGCGGCCATATAAACGAACATATCCTTGCCGGTAACATCGCCTACGGCATAGATATCTGGATGCGAGGA
This sequence comes from Cellvibrionaceae bacterium, assembly GCA_047634655.1. Classification (GTDB taxonomy): domain Bacteria; phylum Pseudomonadota; class Gammaproteobacteria; order Pseudomonadales; family Cellvibrionaceae; genus CANLBN01. The sequence continues at coordinate 2,173 of JBLIHY010000032.1, read as the reverse complement.
TTGCATAAATTCGTTGACCTCAATGCCCCCGTTTTCGAGTAGCTTGATACCGACTTTATCCGCAGCAAGGCGGCGAGTATTCGGTTTGCGGCCCGCCGCGACAAGCACCTTCTCGGCCTCGATCGTATTCAAGCCCTCTGGTCTCTCACAGACTAGCTTAATACCACTATGTGTTTTTTCGATTTTCTGATAGTCGATACCGTCGCAAATCGTTAGACCTTCTTCCCGTAGATAAGCCGCGAGCGCCCGAGAAATTTCAGGTTCCGATTCAGGCAGTAAACGCGAACGACAGCATAGGGTGACCTCGACTCCGGCGCGGGCAAACATCTGTCCCAGCTCCACGCCAATCACCCCGCCGCCAATGATAAGTAACGATTTAGGCAGGGTTTCAAGCTCAAGCGCAGTTGTACTATCCAGCACGGGGACACTTTGGATACCGTCGATGGGCGGCAACGCCGAAGATGATCCCGTAGCAATCACAATCTTTTTCGGCTGATAGAGCACACCATCAATGTCAACTTCCGTTTGGTTGCCAGTGAAGTGGGCTTTTTCCTGCATATCGACATAGGTGACGTTTGGATATGAAGGCAGAACGTCCACATATTTCGATGTTCTTAATTCATCCACAAGGTTTTGCTTTTGGGCGACCAGCGCCTTCCAGTTCACAATTTCAGAGGTTCCCGTTACGCCGTCAAAACGCTCGGCATTCTTGGCGTGATGGACTGCCTCCATCGCTCTTATCATGGTTTTCGAGGGAACACAGCCAACATTGACGCAGGTGCCGCCAATAGTACCCTGTCCGGCGATTACAACATGGCCACCCGTTTCCGCCGCCGCAATCGCCGCAGAAAACCCACCGGAGCCACCGCCGATGACCAGTAGATCGGGCTTTACGGCTTCTGCGTTTACGCCGAAACCAGCGCCTTCAGTTGAGCAACAATCAGACATTTTCTAATCTTCCTTCATTTCGATTTTACATTCCTTGCGGTGACACATCGCTGCTCTCTCCATAGTGCATAAGCACTCAAACCTAGAAAGAAAGCCAATGCTGGTAGTAGAACCACATCGAGATACCCCGTTAATCCGGCCAGCCCGACGATGCCCAACAGAACAACCAGAATAGGCGTAAAGCAACAAAGCGCTAAAATAATTGATCCGCCAAGACTAAAGGCGACTAATGATCTGTCTTTCATCGGCTATCTCCCACCTCCTATGAGTGGGGCCTTGCAGGGTATCCAGCATTGGTGGAAGCGGCGGCAATTTGCTCTATGGTCGTAACGCTTGGATCGTAAATAGCGGTCGCTGTCTTTTGGCCAAAATCAACGGTAACTTTTTGAACGCCTTCGACGCCTTCCATCGCTTTGCGCACAGTAATCGGACATGCGGCACAGGTCATCTTCTCAATGGTAAAAGTTGACGTCTGCTGAAGCGCCGCGGATTCGGCTGCACTCGCGGCTGCACTCGCGGCTTGCGCGACGGGAAAGACCTTGGTGCCGATCATAGACATAGTGACCATAAGCGCCGCTGCGCTAACCAATAATGCTATTTTTTTCATCTTGATAATCTCCTAAATAAAATACTGATAATCTTTTAATAAAATAACGGTGCCCAAAAATCGACAGTAGCAGACAAGAGAACGATTACCGTGGCGATCCAGAGAGCGGACTTGGTCATGCGCGCCGAAGACGGGCGGGCGCAATAACTTCCCTCTTCGCAGTCTTTCTTTGGCTTGAAGTAGACGTACCAAAAGCCAAACCCTAGCAGCAAAACCGTAATGCTTAAAAAATAGGCCTTGTAAGGCTCCAAAGCGGTCAGGTTACCAATCCACGCACCACTTATACCCAGAGTCACTAGAAGCAACGGCACGATACAGCACGAAGACGCGATGAGCGCTCCCGAGATACTCGCCGTCGCAAGCCATTGACTTCTGCTTTGATCTTTCTCGTTGCTCATCTCGGTTTCGGCCATGGATTTCACTTGTAAATCTCTGCTCATGATTACAAGATAAACCTTGTAGCGACTACAGGGTCAAGCGATAAGTTTGACGAGTTATAAAGGGAACGCAAATGAGTGTTACACGAGGCAAACTGGCCAAACTCACAGGCTGTAATGTGGAAACCATCCGCTATTACGAAAACATAGGCTTGATGCCGGAGCCAGCGCGTTCGGCTAC
>JBLIHY010000031.1:0-22072 GCA_047634655.1 Cellvibrionaceae bacterium | reverse complement strand
GAGTTATAAAGGGAACGCAAATGAGTGTTACACGAGGCAAACTGGCCAAACTCACAGGCTGTAATGTGGAAACCATCCGCTATTACGAAAACATAGGCTTGATGCCGGAGCCAGCGCGTTCGGCTACCGGATATCGCCAATACAAGCCAGAGCACGAGCAGCGCTTGCAGTTCATCATGCGCGGACGCGAATTAGGCTTCGCGATAGAGGACTTAAAGAGCCTGTTGGAACTGGTGGACAGGAAAATAGTATCCTGTGGCGAAGTTTCAAAATTAGCCAGAATACACCTTGAATCTGTTCATCGAAAGATAAGTGATTTGCAGCGTATAGAAGAGGCGCTCAGCAAAACGCTGCGCTCCTGTAGCGAGGAAAATGTGCCCGAATGCCCGGTGATTGACGCCCTGTTTCTCGGCACGGATCAAGTCTAGCGATTGGGCATTTTCTGAACCATTCTCTGTTTCGCTAGAATCCTCCATCTTCTCGCGCTTATGTAACTCCGATGGTTTCGAATTCGATTTTCTTACCGTCCGACTTTAATGAAGCTCTCGCAGCTTTTTTCAGCCAAGACATGATGAAGCCACCCTCAATACGGCAACCGGGCGTGATGAAACGGCTATCAGCAATCACAATGGATTGAAGATACTCGAGTTCATTGACACTCAATGCTCGCTGTCCGGCTTCTCCGATAATCTTGCCCCATCGCTCAATGCGATTATGATGCGGAGTCTCACCTTCAATCGTATGGGATGCCTTGGAGTCTTTGAGTAGTAGAAATGCTGCCGCGCGGCTCAGTAAATCCGCATGTGTTTTCACAATGTGATCAACTGCGGCCTGCGAGAGGTTCATGGCAATGAATTTATCCAGTTTCTCAGTGCGGCGGATCAATGGACAGAATTCACGAGTGCCCGGCAGATTATTACGAACGCGGTGACGTTTGGAAGCGCGAGGTGTTGCCGCATATTGCCGTCGAGCTTGTGTCGTGGTGTGTAAAGCTGCCAGCGACCGCGCTCGACCATCCTGTGTTTGGTGCCTAGGGCACAAAGGCTGTCTGGCGCGGGTACGGCCAACGTATGCCCCCGCTTCTAGTATATCCGGCGATGGCCCACTTCTTACATAAAATTCAGTATCCTCAATGAAGCAGGAGGCATTGATTGTTCCAAAACCGATTCGTAAAACCAATCATCCCTCATATCTTGGTGAAGATTTTTTAGTATTGCATCCAGGTCAACAGGAAACGCTAATAGTTCGTCACTCATGCTGTATTCTTTTCATCATTGGCTGAAAGTTCTTATGATTCGCTGACGCAATCAAGTGAGAAAATATTACTTCCGTTTTTTCCTCAATCTCTTCTGGAGCAAAACTCTCGGGAAGTCCTGTTTTCTCGTTCCACAAAAAATCCTTAATCTTGACCTTTATTTCGTCCCTCGTACCTTGCTTAGCAGCAAAGTTCTGTATCCTTGATGTTTCAGCGTTCAAGGTTTTATAGAGGCCTTCCGCTACTTTCTTAATACGATCAATTTCCTTCTTCGTTAAATCTGGCTTTAATAGCAAATCAAACAGCGCCAACGAATCTTCAGATAAACCTTCTCTAACAGCTCGCTGCTCTTCTTTGCTTAGTTCATCGACCAGCTTAATCAAAGCCTCGAAGGTAGCCTCAATGGTCACGCGATCTTTCTCACTGTTATATTCGCCAACAATTTCCTCATAGTGTTTTTGAAAGTCCGTTCGCGTCGGATTTTGCATGAGCATTTTTAGAAGCTTTTTCTCAATGAGGTCTTTCAGAGATTGAACAGTGGTGTTCTTGGCAGGTGATCGTTCGAATTCTTTTCGCAGTCGTTCAAAATCGATCTTACTTATATCGTATAGCTTGGTTGGCTCTTTAACCCCGCCTTCTGGCTCGATGCTTTCCTCAATAACAGCATGAAGCTCACGCATAATTTCCGAGATATCTGCCCGTTCCACATCCTCCTTCAAGCTTTTATAGATGATATTGATGGCATCGTATGCGTGGCGATGGTTGTTAACGCCTTTAATAGTAAGACAAGCCTTGAACTTCTTGAACACCTCGCGGCAGATTATCTCGAAGCGCTTTCGAGTTTCGTCGTTCTGATTGATCACTTCCTTATCGTCTATAATCGCCTTATTTCGTTCAAACCCCGTAAGCTCAAGAACGTCTTCGAGCCTAAAATTTTGGGCGCTTAAAAACGCTCTAAGGGATTCGATTGTTTCTTCAAGATCAGCCAAAAGCTCTTCTTTTGGTTTAGCTGGGTCACTCTCGGGTGGTGGTTGACCATCCCCACCGTCAACGCCTGTATGTCCTGCGAAGGTAGCTAGTGCCTTGCGCAGATTTTTAAGAATGCCGCAGTAATCGACAATCAGGCCGTTATTTTTGCCTTCCGATACACGGTTAGCGCGGGCGATCGCCTGCATAAGCGTATGTGCTTTGAGAGGCTTATCAAGATAGAGAGTAGACATCGTAGGCACGTCAAAACCTGTCAGCCACATGGCACAAACGATGGCGACGCGGAATGGGTGACCCTCTTTCTTAAATGCGCTCTCCATATCAAGGCGCTTCCCATCAGCGGTTTCGAAGCCTTCTTTAATGAGCTTTCGATGCGGCGTGATATCCAAACCCCACTTGCGGAATTTATCAACTTCGCCTTGCTCTTCACTAACGACGACGGCCATGATCGTTTCTCGCGCCCATGCGAGCTTGCGCGTCAATTCCGCTATTCTTTCATTCGTGGGGGCTTGTTCATCCGCGAGCTTTGCCAGCTCTTTTTCGAGCTCGGCGATTTTATGTTTCCATTTTTCCTGAATAATCTCCTGCATGCGAACGCACGTGACCTTATCGATGCATACCATCATGGCTTTGCCGCTTTCCCAACCTGTCGAGTAATGCTCGACAAAGTCTTCGGCTATCTGCTTTAAACGGCTTTTCGCAGTAATGATGTGATAATCGCGCTTCAACTCTCGCTCTAAGCGCTCAGTAATGTCCTGATCTTCAATTTCGATCTCTTCCAACTTGGCCGCAATTTTCTCGTTGAGTTCACTGGTGGCTATGTCAAGTTTTTCACCTCTAGCGTCGTAGTAAAGGGGAACGGTTACCTTATCTTCGACCGCTCTTTGGAAGCCATAGATGGAAATATAATCCCCGAATACACGGCGGGTGATTTCATCGTCTTTAAACAGCGGCGTTCCGGTAAAGCCTATATAACTGGCATTGGGCAGTGCGTTGCGTAAATTTAAAGATAAACGCCCATACTGTGTTCTGTGCGCTTCATCGGTAATAACGATAATGTCATTGCGATCTGAATAGGGTTCATCTGGATCAACGTCTTTATTGAATTTCTGCACCAGCGTAAACACATAGGCTTTATGCTGATTAAGCAATGCCCGCAAATGATCATCTGAGCCTGCACGGCAAGGGTCTTGATCATTATCGACAAGGCCGCAGCCAGCAAAGGTGTTGTAGATTTGTTTATCTAAGTCTTCACGGTCGGTACAAATCAGGAAGGTAAAATTGCCACCTAGCTTGCGGTGAATTTTGCGCGCAAAGAATACGATGGAATAGGATTTTCCCGAGCCTTGAGTGTGCCAAAACACACCAAGTTTGCCTTGGCGTTCCTCTCGGTTTTTTACCGCTTCAATTGAGCGGTTTACGCCTAAAAACTGGTGGTTACGCGCAACGATTTTAACCAACTTGCCTTTGCTTTCATCAAACAGTGTGTAGTTTTCAAACAGATCGAGAAAATCTCGTTTGTTACAAACCCCTTTAATCAGGGTCTCCATATCCACCACGCCAGGCTCGTCTTCAGCCAAACGTTTCCATTCATTAAAGTATCCGAACTTACTGGAGATCGAACCAATCTTGGCATCTACACCATTACCTAAAATCACAAAAGCATTGTGGTGGAACAAATGCGGGATGGTATCTTTATAGTCAGAAAGGTTCTGCTCATAAGCATGGCGGATATCTCTGTGAATGGTCTTGCACTCGATAAATAGCAAGGGCAGGCCATTGATAAAACCAACAATATCACCGCGAACCCAAAGCTCACGAACGCAAAGAAAATGGTTATTTTCAGGATTCTCGAAATCAAAAATCTTCAGGCGCTTAAGCTCACCGTCTTGATTACGAAAATGAACCTTCACACCATTTTTAATTAACTCGTACTGCTCCTTGTTGATTTGCAGGGTATTTTCAGTAACTGGCGCTTCGGTGATTTGGCGCAAAGCGTCCTGATAAGCTGCATCGGGCAAGCCAGGGTTCAATTTAACCAGCGCTTCGCCAAGATAGCGGGTAAGCACAACTTCCTTGTCATTCAACCTGCCGAGCGTACCTTCCTTGCCGAAGATCTCGTTGTTATAGGCAAAGACACTTTCCCAACCTAACCGCTCCTCCAGATAATCAGTGGTAGTGGCCTGAACCAGTGTATCTTCGTTGAGCGGCGCCATGCTATGTATCCACTTTGAGTAAAATAAAATGTTCAACTAAACGGATCATTAATTCCCTCTGATCGGGCTGGCTTTCTGCCACTAACAAGGCCAACGCCACTAAGGTGTTATCGTTAATCAACTGCTCAACGGGTTTGGCCAACAAGCCCTGATTGATGCGTAAATACCATAAAAATAAAAACGAGCCGGTGCGTTTATTGCCGTCAGCCAGGGGATGATTTTTAATGACAAAATAGAGCAAATGTGCAGCACGGCTGGCAATGTTGGGGTAAAAAAACTCATCGCCAAAACCCTGTTCAATAGTGGCAATGGCAGAGGCTAAACCCTCGCCACGGAGTTGCCCAAACAATGCTGTCGCCTCGCCCTTGGCGATCAATGCTTGTTTCAACTCAACAATCGCCGCCAACACCTCGTTCAGTGCCAGAGGCTGCATATCGATTTGTTGACGACTGACATCGGCCAGTGACTGCTCATCGTAGCCCTGCAATAAACTCCAAGAGCGGGCGTAATCGCTAATAACGGCCAGCACCGCAGCACCGGTTTCATTCATCAAAGACTGGTTGGCAAGGGTTTGGGATAACAGGCCAAGCACCTGATTAAACTCTATGCCGCGCTGCTGTAGGCGTTGCTGGTTGAGCGTGTAGCCATCAATGAGGTGTTGTTTAAGAGTGCGTGTGGCCCATTGACGGAATTGTACGCCGCGCTGGGATTTAACGCGGTAACCCACTGAAATAATCACGTCCAGATTGTAGAGCTGGGTTTGATAGGTTTTGCCGTCATCGGCAGTACGTGCAAATTTTGCACATACTGACTCGCGTGCAAGTTCGCCTTCTTTAAACACATTGTTTATATGTTTGGTGATAACAGATCGTTCACGGCCAAATAGCGTGCATATCTGGTCTTGCGCTAGCCAAACCGTTTCATTATTAAGCGGCACTTCCAACTGTAGCTGGCCATCACTTGATAGATAAATTTCTGTTGTTTGTGGCATATCAATCTCTTCCTTGAAGGCTAGGTGTTAAGTCTGCTTTGTTTAGTGTTATTAAATGGCGGCATCAGACGGCAATCTCCTCATTCATAAGTTTGGGAAGGAGGAGGTCCCTTGCTCTAGTCAAATTTACGTTCATTTGGTGAAGGCTGTATATCTGCTTGTCGATATCAGAGGCAAAATCATCAAATTCTTGCAAAAGCGTAATTGAGGGGATCAGAATTTCTTGGTTTTCGAGGTCCTTCTTTGTCACAGAGGCATATATTGCGCCGCTGCCGATCATGTCTTCTTTAAAGAAATATGACTTCAAAGCGTAAAATAAAAATGACTGAAATCCATCGATGGAATGAATTGCAGAAAGACCTCTTCCAAGCACGATAACGTCATTGGTAATGTTTAACCTCCCTACGGGAGCGCGAACACTAAAGAGAATATCGCCTGGTTCGGATAATCGGGTGGGCTTTGTGCAATACGCTTCATGCTCAACGAAGCGAAAACCAAACTTAGTTACTCCTTGGTGGAAAGGTAGACCTTCTCCATTGGAATTATAGAATTCGGATTTTGGGCTTTGTCCCATCGTTATGTTGGCGATTTCTTTTAAAGGCTTGAATGACCATCCCTCCGGTACACCATCAATTATTTTGACATGCTCATGGCCAGGGAAGCGGAAACGCATAAACCATTCTTTGTATAGCTGCCGCGTAGATTCCTCCAGCAACTCTATCCGCCGCTTGTTGTTTTCAATAAGGTCGTCGTAAGCAGATAGTATCTGGCCAATCTTTTCTTGTTAGGTCTGGGACAGGAATTACGAGATTCTCACAATCACCAACGCGGGCATGTTCAACGGTTGCTCCAAATCCTTTTGATTTTATTCGACCTTGAACCAATGGCGATTGCAGAACATAGGCTAAATATTCTGCATTGAGCTTTTCGGGATTGGCCCTGTACATGAACAGTCGTTGCCCTAGAAAAACGGTATTATCAGATGTTAATCGTCCAACATCACCTAAAGGAGCTTCTCTTGTTAAGATTACATCCCCCTTCTCTGGAACTCCTCTTCTAGTCCATTTCACGAAGGTCTCTTCCGTAACAAAGCGAGTGTTATCCGCATCCACAAACCCGCCTCTAACATTCGTTGTTCGCAACATCCTGTAGGGCGTTTCATATTCCACTACTGGAGCAGTTTTATTAACGCAGTCTACTGCAAGAAGGCAAACATCCTTGATAGATACATCTTGCCACGTCATATTCCCAACTCCTCAAAGTTCTTTTGGATTTGGGCAGCTAATGTTGAGGCTTCTTCATTTAGCCCCTTAAGTTCGATATGAATATCGCGGAGCGTTTCTTCAAAGTCGAAATCTTCATCCTCAATCTCAGGCGCAACCCCCACATAACGCCCTGGCGTTAAGCTCCAGTTATTAGCTTTAATTTCTTCGATATCCACTAGCTTCACCAAGCCTTCAACATCGCGAAGCTCAGCATCTGGGAAACGTTCTTGCAACCAGTGGGCTTGCTTGAAGATGGTGCGCACTTGCTTTAAGTGTTCGACGGCGGCTTTGCGTTGTTCATCCAATTCTTTGACCAACTTGTTTAAGCCTAAGTCACCGCGCTTTTTTCGTTGCTCGCGGGTGTCTTTTTCCTGCTTTTCCGCAAATTTATAGAGTTGATCGATTTGCTTAATCAAATCACGGCTGGTTTCTGCGATGGGTTCCAGTTTTTCAGCAGCGCTCTTTAGATCTACATTATTCAAAGCTGCACTATCTTTCGCCGCGCTATCCCAGACCTTATTTTCTGCTTCTATCGAGCTTTCGAATGATCGAATATCTTGCGCAAGCAACTCAAAAGCGTTTGTGGTTTCTTCATCAATTTCAGGCAACTTACCAATCAATTCATCCAAACTCGCAATAAAGGCGTCCATTGGTTCTTTGGCCGCTTGCGCATTATCCAATGTGCGTTGCAGATAGCTTTCGACCAACCCTAAGAAACGCTCTTTTTGACCACGATAGAGCCAAACAATGGATGTCAGGTTAGCCAATTGCTCAGTCGAGAAATCGTAAATCTTGCGGGTGGCCTTGGTATAGACGTTTCGCGCATCCAGCATCAGCACTTTGTCTTTCATGTGGGCTGGTTTGTTTTTGTTTAAGAACCAAAGCTCGCATGGAACGGTGCGGGTGTAAAAGAAGTTGGAGCGGATGGCGACCATCGCGCCAACATGGCCGGACTCGACCAGCTTACGTCGCACTTCTGCTTCCTGCCCTCCGGCACTGGAAGCTTGTGAGGACATAACAAACCCTGCGCGGCCTTCGTCATCCACGTTAAACGGTGGGTTAGCCATGACGAAGTTAGCCTTACTAAGAAAATCATGGGGGTCTTCGTAGTAGGAAATGGCCTTTTGAATTTTGCCTTCGAGGCCATGCACCGCCAAGTTCATCTTGGCAAAGCGAATGGTGGTCGGATTTTTCTCCGCCCCATAGAAGGTGGCTACGTCCTGCGGGTTCTTATGCATCTTTTCAATAAAGTGAGCGCTTTGTACAAACATACCGCCCGATCCGCAGGCGGGGTCGATCACCGAGCCATGATCCGGCTCGATAAAATTCACGATCATCTGCACCAGTGACACCGGCGTGAAAAACTCACCGCCATCGTGCGCGCTCTGGTTAGCAAACTGGGTTAGGAAATATTCGTAGATACGCCCAAAGATATCTCCAATCGCTTTTTTAAGGGCTGGATCGTTAAAGGTACGGAGAAGATGCCCAGAACGTCGTTATCCAGCTCTTGATATTCCGTTTTAGGCAGAATGCCCTTTAGCGTTTCGTAGTCGTCCTCGATAGCCTCCATAGCGGTAATAACGGCTTGGGCACGGTCTTCGCTGTCGGGTAGATTCACGAGCGAGTCGAATTGAGCTTCCGGCTTAAGGAAGATTGCCCCCTTGCTGGAAAAGTCTTCTTTGGTAAGCGGGCGCATAACGCCACCGCGCGATGGTAAAGTTGCTTCGATTTCGGGCTTTACCGACAAATAGCGGCTATAAGCATGGCGAAGGAAAATCAGCCCCATAACGGGCATGAAGTATTCATTGCTGGCGTAGTTACTGTTGGCACGAAGGTTGTCGGCGCTGCCCCCACAGGCGTTTTTCGATTGCTTCTATATTGTCTAGCTGTGCCATTAGTTGCTCTTTTTGTTGACTGGAGTGGTTTTCTTCTTTTCTTCTATCCAACGTTCTATGTCGCCAGCCTTAAAGCGCCAGCTACCACCCACCTTAAAGCCAGGTAACTTCCCCTCCGCAGCTAGCTTATAGGCCGTCTTTTCAGCGAGCTTCAGGTACGCTGCAACCTCTTTCAAGGTCAATATTTGATCAGTCATAGCCTATTCTCCCCTCATAACTTAAGGGGAGAATAGGGGGAAATCGAGGAGCTAACAACTGACAGTCAGCAACCAAAGATATACGGAGCGCCTGCATTTATAAACCGCGTATCCAAGAACGCTTTCTTTGCCGTCATTCAGTAGCGAAACAGTGGTTATAGTAGTGCTCATAGTTAAGGCAGGGAGATGCTCTCGGCATCCAATCTACGCAGGGTTGTTCGAGGGTTCTAAGGGGCTATGAAGTATTGAACGCTGGCGTGTACAGTCAAAGATATTGGCTTCGAAGTTTTGCTTTACTGTCTCATTGCGACTGGCAAGTGGAGCTGGGCACATGAGATTGAAGTGCGCATCGTCAACGCTAAGGCTTTTTTTGAGTAGATGCAAAATACCGTGTTGCTTAATTAGGCGATCAAAGCGTTTTAAGATTTTTCGCTGCCAATCATTAGTGCGAAGGCCACTTTGCAGTCTGAAGATAAGCGGAATAAGTTGATGGGGATGCAAGTGGAGGGATAAATTCTCCGCCTTGTCTATTGAATAGCAAGCCTTCGCTATCAAACGCTTTGATCGCGAGAATGACCTGCGCGTACATATGGAAGGCTTTACGTAGATTCTGCTGAAGTACCCATCGGGAAGATCGTTCTAAGTTCGAAAAATGCTGAGGGTGAGCTGTCAATCGACCTATATGGCGACTTGGCAGTCATCCCGAGAATGGCGAGCGAGGATAAATCTATGAAAGAGAAAGCAAATATAAAAAAACGGCCCGAACCCATGACTGTAACTGACAATCGTAGATTCGAGCCATCTATTTAATTTGGTAGCGGGGGCTGGATTTGAACCAACGACCTTCGGGTTATGAGCCCGACGAGCTACCAGACTGCTCCACCCCGCAACGGATTAGGGGTCGTGCTTATACAAACCCCTATTATTGACGGTCAGGAGCTTTTAACAAATGAAAAGCTTCTGACTGCCCGAAAAGAGAGCGCATCATAGAGACTTTTTATTTTCAGGTCAAGGTAAAGCTACTTAACAGCACTTGGTGGATCAGATAGAATGATTTGAAAATTCCACAAAACCAGTTGTTTGAATCAAAAGGGTTAGCAAACCATTGACTGAAGTCTCTGCTCAAATCGCCGGCACTCCTCCCTACGATCAATCATTGCATCTAGATGCCGCCTCGACCAAAGATTTGTCTATTCTTTGTGGCCAATTCGACAGCCACCTGCAGCAAATAGAAAGTCGCTTAAATGTAAAGATTCAACACCGCGGCAGCCATTTTCTTGTATACGGCAATGAAGATAAAGATACCATACATGCCGCTATCCATATTTTACAAAGCTTGTACGCGGAGCTGAGCCAGGGTTTCGAAACAAGCCCTGAAAGTGTCCACTTAGCCATCCGGCAATTCTTCAATATCGATGAGGATGTCCAAGCCGACGCCAAAGTAGGCGCGCGTGCGCTATCGATTCAGACCAAAAAGATGGCGGTAAAACCGCGTGGTAAAAATCAACAAAATTATGTCCAGGCTATTATGTCCCACGATATTAGCTTTGGGATTGGTCCCGCCGGTACCGGTAAGACTTACCTAGCCGTTGCCTGTGCGACACAAGCGTTAATGAAAGGCGAAACAGAGCGTATTTTGCTAGTGCGTCCTGCCGTTGAGGCCGGCGAGAAGCTTGGCTTCCTACCCGGCGATCTGTCCCAGAAGGTCGATCCCTATCTGCGGCCGCTATACGATGCTCTCTACGAAATGCTGGGTGTCGAGACGGTGGATAAGTTGATTGAGCGCAACGTGATCGAAATTGCGCCCCTGGCATACATGCGCGGCCGCACACTCAACAATGCTTTTGTGATCATGGACGAGAGTCAAAATACCACTCGAGAGCAGATGAAAATGTTCCTCACGCGTATCGGTTTTGGTACGAGTGCAGTGATCAATGGCGATCCATCCCAGGTCGATCTTCCCCGAGGTCAGCCCTCGGGCCTGGAACATTCCGCTGCTGTTCTCGAGGGCGTCAGAGGTATCAGTTTTACCCGTTTTTCTTCTCGGGATGTCGTTCGCCACCCGCTCGTGCGACTTATCGTCGAAGCCTACGATAAATTTGCCGATGGTTGAAATAGACCTGCAAGTTGCCGATGTTTCATCTTCTCTGCCAGCGCACCCGGATTTTCTTAATTGGGTAACGCGCGCGGTTAACCATCGTCGAATGGACGCCGAGGTCAGCATCAGAATAGTTACCGAAGACGAAAGTCGATCTCTAAATTACAAGTATCGCGGTAAGAACACACCTACAAACGTGCTCTCTTTCCCGACGGAGTTCCCACCGGGAGTCGAAGTTTCCCTTTTGGGAGATCTGGTGATCTGTGCAAATATCGTAACCAGAGAAGCAAAAGCACAAAATAAATCTGTGCAGGCTCACTGGGCGCACATGGTCATCCACGGGACCCTGCATCTTCTCGGTTATCAGCATGCTGAGCGTGCAGATGCCGAGAAAATGGAGAGCCTTGAGATTGAAATTTTGCACCATTTGGGCTACGGAAATCCCTACGAGTTGATCGATTAAATCGCCGACGTGCCAAGGCCTTCGTATAGCTCTTCGGCAGATACGAAGGCTCTGTGCGTAACTCGCGGTTTTCATCATAACGATAGAGTTTTTTATCTATTCAAGATCGGAAGAGTCATTTTGCATTGTCCTTTTTGCAGTACCGACGATACCAAAGTCATCGATTCCCGGTTAGTCGCCGATGGCAATCAAATTCGACGGCGGCGCGAGTGCGCCTCTTGTCACGAGCGCTTCACCACCTACGAAATTGTTGAATTGCTGATGCCGCGGGTGATCAAGCAAGATGGATCTCGCGAGCCTTTTGACGAAAGCAAATTGCGATCTGGTTTAAATCGCGCACTGGAAAAACGTCCCGTTAGCATTGAGGCGATTGAGTCAGCGCTCAATAAGATCAAACGCTATTTACGCAATACTGGCGAACGAGAAATTTCCGCACTGATTATTGGTGAACAAGTTATGGAGCAGCTGCGTAAGCTGGATGAAATCGCCTATGTGCGCTTCGCGTCGGTTTATCGCCGCTTCACCGATATCAGCGAATTTCAGGATGAGATCAATCGCTTGCAAAAGCAGTCAGAGCTCGAGTCCGGTAAGTTAACCGGACGCTGATTCCAAGAAACTCTATCAACAGTTGACATGACAACAACCGACGCCGATCACCAGTGGATGTCTCGCGCTTTACAATTGGCGCAGCGAGGTCGCTACACGGCGCGCCCGAACCCTTGCGTCGGCTGCGTAATCGTTAAAAATCAACTTCTCTTGGCTGAAGGTTGGCACTATCGTGCCGGTGAACCGCACGCTGAGATTCATGCCCTGGCCGTTGCGGGAGCCCGAGCCCGTGGAGCGACAGCTTATGTCAGTCTCGAACCCTGCAGCCATTGGGCTAAAACGGGGCCCTGCTCCCGGGCCCTGATCGAAGCCGGTGTCGCACGAGTGGTTTATGCCATGGAAGATCCCAATCCCCAGGTTGCCGGTTCCGGTATTCATCAATTGCGTAACAATGGTATTGAAGTCGATGGACCCATTCTCGAAACCGCGGCGCAAGCGCTGAATCCTGGATTTATCAGTCGTATGACTCGAAGGCGACCCTGGGTGCGTTGCAAGTTGGCCAGTAGTCTCGACGGTCGAACGGCGGTGGCCAGTGGTGAAAGTCAGTGGATTACCAGCGCTGCGGCCCGGTCTGATGTGCAGCGATGGCGGGCGCGCAGTTCCGCAATTATCTCGGGGATTGGTTCTATTCTTCAGGATAATAGCCAACTGACACTAAGGGCTGAGTCGCTGCCGTTGCCCAATATAGCCGATGTGCTGGCACTGCCGCCTTTGCGCGTAGTCCTGGATACCCATCTGCGCATATCTTTGGATGCCACCGTTCTTAAGCCCCCGGCACCAACGCTGTTGGTTGTCGGTGAAAACGCCACCGCCAATCAAAAATCTAAGTTTTTGAAACTGCGATCAATCGAAAACGTGAGATTGTTGGCGCTACCCTTGTCTTCCAATGGTCGACTTCCCTTAGTGCAGTTGCTGAAAATTCTGGCGCAAGATTACCAGTGCAATGAGGTGTTGCTGGAGGCGGGAGCCATCCTCTCGGGTGCTTTTCTTCAACTATCGTTGATTGATGAGATCATTATTTATCAAGCGCCGATTTTACTCGGCAGCCGGGCACGGCCTCTGTTTGATTTGGAAATTGAGCAAATGGATGATAAAAAAATTCTGGAGATTGCCGACATCCGGCAGATCGGTCCAGATCAGCGTATAATCGCCAAACTTAAAAAAACGGTCACTTAAATATGTTCACCGGTATTGTCGAAGCTAAAGGCCAAGTAGTAAAACTGGAACCTCGCGGCGGTGACTTACACTTGTGTATTTATAGCGATGAATTGGACTTCAGCGATGTACAGATTGGCGATTCTCTAGCCACCAACGGTGTTTGTCTCACCGTCGTTAGCTTGCTGGAAGATAATGATCAGATTACTGGCTATGCCGCCGATGTTTCACTGGAAACCCTGTCATTGACAACGGTTGGCCGGTGGCAAGAGGGCGATGAAGTTAATATAGAAAAAGCACTGACCCCGCAGACTCGTCTCGGTGGCCACATGGTCAGCGGCCACGTGGATGGCATTGCCGAAGTGCTGCGCATGCAACTCGATGCGCGCGCCTGGCGCTTTACGCTAAAAGCTCCGGACTCGCTGGCAAAATATATTGCCCATAAGGGTTCCATCACGGTAGATGGCACCAGTTTGACGATAAATGCTGTCAACGGTAGTGAGTTCGAGCTGGCCATTGTGCCGCACACAATGGATAAAACGACGATCGCCAACTACAGCCCTGGCACCAAAGTCAATATTGAAGTCGACCTTATCGCTCGCTATCTTGAGCGTTTGTTATTGGGCGACAAAGCAGCCGAGAAAAATTAACTGATGGAATTCAACACAACTGAAGCACTAATTGACGACCTGCGTCTGGGTAAGATGGTCATCTTGATGGATGATGAAGATCGCGAAAATGAGGGCGACTTAGTCATGGTCGCCGAAAAGGTGCGCCCGGAAGATATCAATTTTATGGCGACTCACGCTCGCGGTTTGATATGTCTGACTTTGAGTGAGCACCGTTGTCAGCAGTTGCAATTACCATTAATGGTTAATCACAACCAAGCGCGACACTCCACTAATTTCACGGTATCCATTGAAGCGGCGGAAGGCGTCACCACCGGTATCTCAGCGGCGGATCGCGCCCATACCATTCGCACCGCCGTCGCGCGCGACATCAAACCCGAAGACATCGTACAACCGGGACACGTTTTTCCGCTGATGGCACAACCGGGTGGAGTGCTAAGTCGTGCGGGCCATACCGAGGCGGGTTGTGATCTGGCTCGCCTAGCCGGTTACGAAGCGGCCGCCGTTATTGTCGAAATCATGAACGAAGATGGCACTATGGCGCGCCTGGACGATTTGCAATCGTTCGCCAAATTGCACAATCTGAAAATCGGTACTATTGCCGATTTAATTCACCATCGCGCAGTGACCGAAAAAACTATCGAAAAGGTTAGTGAGCGCACAGTTACCACGCGCCAGGGTGACTTTCAGCTGAGTACTTTCCGCGATCTGGTGACGAGCGATGCGCATTTCGCTCTGCACAAAGGAGAATTTACGCCCGAGGATGAAGTGCTCGTGCGAGTTCATGTTATGGATTCCGTGCGCGATGTACTGTCCCTGCAGCCGGCTGAGTATGAATTTACGCCCTGGATGTTCCAGGATGCACTCAAGCGCGTTAACCGCGAGGGTAAGGGTGCAGTGGTACTGATTTGTTACCACCAGACCAGCAATGACATGGTAGAGCGCATCGAAGAGTTAACCAGTGGCAAACCTAGGAAGATTTCTTCCGACACCGTGTATCGAGAAGTCGGTACTGGTGCCCAGGTTCTGCGATCCCTGGGGGTGCGCAAGATGCGATTGATGTCTGCGCCCTTAAAGTACACAGCCATCTCCGGCTTCGATTTGGAAGTGGTATCTGTCGTCGATAATTTGGAAAGCTGACGAATGGAGATCATTAGTCGACGGGCCGTTTGATTACTCGTAGTTTGCACGGATTTTTCGGCTCGTAATTTCACCCTTCTTCGGTGAGGCATTCGGCTCGTCATGTATATTCACTGGGTCGATAAAATTTATCCTATTTCGCAAAGGTCCCAAACGTAAAGATGGCTGGTTTCCTACCTAAAAATGCTGCCGATTTTCACAAAATTCCGCGAGCGCGTATCGCCATTGTTGCCGCCATGTGGCACCCGCAATTTATCGATGCCATGATTGAGCGAGCGTATCGAGAGCTATTGGCCGTGGATGTCGCAGCGAAAAATCTCTCCGTGCATAAAATCCCGGGATCTCTAGAGCTACCCTTTGCATCGCGTTGTCTGTTTGAGAGCGATCACGATTTGGATGCCATCATCGCCTTTGGCATAGTATTGAAGGGCGAGACAACTCACGATCATTCGGTTATCCAGACGGTCGTCGATGGCTTTGGTCGGGTTACGGATCGTTTTCACAAGCCTATTATCAATGAGGTGATTGGCGTTGCCTCTCTAGAGGATGCCAGACAGCGATCCGATGACTCCTTAGCCAATAAGGGAGTTGAAGCGGTTTTTGCGTTAACAGAGCTGCTGCACTGGAAAAATAGTTTATGACCTAAGGTTCTATCTAGCGCCAGTATTTTGAATATAGTTATTCTTATTATATTTGTCGGCTGCGACGAAGGTTCGCGTACCACCCCAACCAGATTACGTCAAAGCAACTAAAAATTAACTTGGCGACCAAGCGGTTTTTCTAAATAGAATATTCTCAAAAATATGTTTTATTCGTACATTTAGTAAAAATTTAAAACTCTATATTATGGTTTGCAAGTGATCATTTATTTCTCACTCATTTACTGGATATTTTTTGGTTAACACCACTTTATGAAAGCGATTCCCGCCACGCGTCGCAAGGCGCGTCACTATACTATGCAAGCACTTTATCAGTGGCAGATGACTCATGCCGAGCCACAGATTATCGAAGCTGAGTTTCGTGTCGATAACGACATGACTCATGTAGATACCGATTATTTCCACGAGTTGTTGAGCAACATTCCAAAGCATGCAACAGCCCTAGAACAGGCCTATTCACCTTACCTGCAAGGCAGAGGCCCTGCGGAGCTGGATGCTATTACTAAAGCTCTGTTGTGGATGGCAACCTACGAATTTATACATCGTATTGATGTGCCCTATAAGGTCGTTATTAACGAAGCGGTTTCCCTGGGGAAAAAGTTTGGCGCAACCGACAGTTTTAAATTTATCAATGGGGTGCTTGATCAGCTGGCCTTGGAGCTGCGAATTGTTGAAACCAAAAGGCAATGAGTAATTCAGAACGTCTGTCCGAGTTTGAAATTATTCGGCGCTACTTTCAGCAGGCTACCCAACAAACCACGAATCACCCAAACGTTATTAAAAGTATCGGCGATGATTGCGCAATTCTGTCGGTTCCAAGTGGCTACGAGTTGCTTACCTCGGTCGATACTCTGGTCGTCGACCGACATTTCCCCGCAAGCCTTCGTCCTGAAGAAGTTGCCCAGCGGGCATTTTGCGTCTGTTTGAGCGACCTTGCCGCCATGGGCGCCCAACCCGCCTGGTTTACCCTGGCCTTAACGTTACCAGAGGCCGATAGTGAATGGCTTAGCGCGTTTAGTTCGGCTTTGCTGGCGATCGCCAATGAGTATCACTGCCCATTGGTTGGCGGTGACACCACCCAGGGACCGCTGGTTATTACCTTGCAGGTTAGCGGCCTAGTAAAAGCCGGGCTAGCGCTTACTCGCGACGGGGCTGAAGTGGGCGATTATCTCTACCTTACAGGCCCCTTGGGCGATGGCCGCGCCGCACTGTCCATGTTGCTGGAGTCGCCCTCTATTGAATCCACTAGCGCAGATTATTTACGGCGGCGTTTTGTTCGACCTGAACCACAAATTAAAGCCGGTTTACTGCTCTCCGGTAAAAGTCGCGCCGCCATTGATATTTCCGATGGTCTACTCGCCGATCTTCATCATCTGGCGGAAGCCAGTCGGGTGGATATTGCCATCGATCTTGATGCTATCCCGATATCCAGTGCTTGCCGTCAGGTGGCGGGTGATCAGGCGCTGAATTTTGCACTGACTGGGGGCGATGATTATCAGTTAGCTTTTACGCTCCCGGAGATTGACGATGGTTTGCTGGCACTGATGAATCGGGCTGATATCGATGCTTGCGCTATCGGTCGCGTTTTGCCCTGTAACGGACACACGTCGGAAGTATATGGTCTCGAGAACGGCCGACGTATTTCCTGGGATACGCCGAAGGGCTATCAACATTTCACTCGCTGACCTATTTGATTTGATCCCTCATTCGGTGAGGTTTACAGTACTCGAGTTAATAGTGGCTTACTTAATAAGCGTCTCTGGAACTAAAGTGGTCGCATTTGCTCATAGCTTTACAAGTAAATAGCTAGCGACTGTGTTTTCAAGTTTCAAAGCTAATTACCCGTCCCAAAGATAATCTCCGCACATAAAAGGATTTTTTATGGATTTCAGGCCAATGGATTTTAGGCCAATGGATTTTAGGCCAATGGATTTTAGGCCAATTGTCGCGCTTTTTTTATTCACTGTTTTACTTTCCCCGCTCTCTTTCTCCGCTACCTTCGACGTTAACAGCAACCTGGACGAAAACGATAGCAATCTCAATGATGGCGTCTGCGAAGCTTCGGTTTTCGGGCGCTGCACCCTGCGAGCGGCCATTCAACAGGCTAATGATTTGGATGGTGCCGATGTTATCAACTTGCCAATAGGTATCTACGATACGGCCAGTCAGCTAGTGATAGATAGTGAAGTATCAATTATTGGTGAAGACATGGTTACCACCGTTGTCAATGCAGATAATAGTATCGAACCCCATAGGCTATTTTCAATTGTGACGGACGGCGCCGTTTCACTCTCGGGATTTACGATTCAGGGGGGGGATGTAAGGGGAAGGGGTCTCGGTGGCGGCATTTTTCTCGACGCCAACGTAGATCTCACGCTATATGAGATAAATCTCAGTGATAATCGCGCAGATATCGGCGGTGCAATTGCCGACTTCTTCGGAGCGAGGAATTTATCTATCCATAACAGTGTCATAGCCAACAATACAGCCATTGCTCTAGGGGGAGGCTTATCACTCTACGGCGGAGAAGCGGTAATCACCAATACCACTATTCGGGGCAATAGATCGATAGATGGCGGTGGGCTCTCTGTTGGTCGTATGGACCCGACAAATTTAGTGGTAGTGAACACTACGATTAGCAGTAACCAGGCTGCGAACAACGGTGCTGGCATTCAACTACTCAACGGTAGCGTTTCTCTCTACAACACCACGGTGACCGATAACCAGGCGGACAGCAATAATGATGGCGAGGGTTCGGGGGGTGGATTATTCGCAAGCGACAATTCTACGGTCAACAGGAATGTCACCATTAACCACTCGATTATTGCCGGCAACTTGTCGAATACTGGAAGCGAACCCGACTGTAGAATTACCATTGCAACCACCTTCACGTCGGAGGGATACAATATTCTCGGTGACGATAGGGGCTGCAGCTTTGTCGCCGGTCCTGGAGATCAGATAGGCGATAGTACGACACCGGTCGATCCTCTGCTCGGCTTACTTAGCGATAATGGCGGGCCAACAGAAACTCATCCATTGTTGAATGGCAGCCCGGCGATCGATGCTGGTAGACCCGCTGGTTGCATTGATCCTCTTCTGTTTGCAGCGCTGACCACGGATCAGCGCGGTATGACCAGACCACTGGATGGTGGCAGCGGAGCCGCTATTTGCGATATTGGCGCTTATGAATACAGCGAGGATTCCGGCGACTCCGAAAACAATTCCTCTGGAAGTAGCGGGGGCGGTTGTACCATCAGTCTTAACACAAGCGGATACGATCCAATATTTCCACTAATGTTAGCGCTGTCGGCTCTGTATCTACTGCGACGCCGAGTGAGCATCGAACGCTAATGTGGTCCGATAGACTATTTTCCCTGCTGCTACTCCAGGGTCCGATTTGCTGGTTGCTTCTTTTTTGTCCCGCTTACGCCAGACTTAGGCTGGCCATACGAGATGCCAGCGCATTTTCTATGGCTGGTTTTAATCTATCCGGTGTTGGAAGAGATCGTGTTCCGCGGTTTGATTCAGGATTATTGCAACCGAAAATTTAAAGGTAGTCGATGTGGCGTTATTTCCTATGCTAACTTCTCGACCAGCATTGTATTTGCAAGCGCGCATCTTTTTCACCATTCCCTGTTGTGGTCAATACTGGCGTTTTTCCCTTCATTACTTTTTGGCTTCGCTCGCGAGCGATATAACAATCTGACGGCCCCTATTGTGCTGCATGTTTTCTATAATTTGGGCTACTACAGCTTGTATCGTTGACCCGGTAGTGAGATATTTCCTGTAGTACGCCGCCGCATACAATGCAGCGCATCTATCGCCACTGAGCCTACTAACTAGATACTTATTGGGATCAACAGTATGCTGACCACTTACTGGCACGTCGATTTACCTAGCGGTTTACAGCCCAACAGCCGTTTGCCCTTCCTTAAAATACAGCGAGATTCAAAGCATTTTGCCCTCTGATTTTATGACACTCATCCGCCATCCGCTGCATTTTTTGGCGCTTGGATTTGGCAGCGGCCTCGCACCTAAGGCACCGGGGACTTTTGGAACGTTGGCGGCAGTGCCTCTGTATCTGTTGATTGGCCAACTGCCAGCGACGGGGCAGATACTGGTTGTTATTTTAAGTTTCCTGGCGGGCATATATCTGTGCCAACGCACAGCGGAAGACTTTGGCGTGCACGACCATCCCGCTATCGTCTGGGATGAGTTCGTGGGCTATTGGGCGACCATGCTGGTGCTGCCCTTGGTTGGCGTCAATATGTCTGTTCAATGGTTGTTGCTTGGCTTTATTCTTTTTCGCCTCTTTGATATTTTAAAGCCGTGGCCCATTGCCTGGGTCGATTCGAAGGTTTCCGGCGGCCTGGGGATCATGCTGGACGATTTACTGGCTGCACTCTATGCGGGATTGCTCTTGTGGCTGGCAATCACTGTTTCTCAAGGTAATATCGGGTGGTAGTGTAATTTCAACAGGGATTAAAGGTGACCAACATGGAAATGATTAAAAAATACATAATACTAACGGCTATTTTATGGTCTCTGACCGCAACGGTCACTTTGGCTACCGAGTCAGTCCTGGTGAAAGGTTTATTTAATAATGCCGCGTTGCTGATCGTCGATGGTAAACGGATGATGATCAAAAAAGGGGAAACCAAGCGGGGAATTACTCTGATTGAGGCCAATACCAAAGGCGCTTTAGTAGAAATGAATGGCGAACGCCATCGTATGAGCCTCTCTCAACAAGTTGGCGGCAGTTATCAGACCGCACGCAAACGCGTGGTGAGAATCGCTGCCAAAGAGGGCGGCCACCACTGGATTCGCGGAAAAATCAACGGCCGCTCCGTCGATTTCGTGGTCGATACGGGAGCCAGCTTGGTCTCACTGAACTATTCGACAGCTAAACGTCTCGGCGTCGATATCGACAAAGGCGACAGGGCTCACAGTAGTACGGCTAACGGGGTCAAGGAGGTTCGAATTGTAACCCTTCCAGCAATAACGATAGGTGAAATTACGCACCATAATGTCAAAGCCTCTGTTGGCTTGGACGACGCGCTACCGATTGCCTTGCTTGGCAATAGCTTTCTCAGCCGTACCAATATGCGCACAGAGAATGGCGTATTGGTATTGGAATCAAAATAATTGGAGTTACCTTGCTGTTTGAACACGATCCCACTTTGGAAGAAGCCGTTCAGTTTTCTCGTTTTGACGAGGATCATTTGTTATCGACAGCTTCCAGGCATAGCTTCCAGCTAGAAGACCGTGTCTGGCCTACGGCCGAGCACTATTATCAAGCGCACAAGTTTGAAGGCAAGGTCTATGCGCAAAGCATAATAATAGCCAAAACTGGCAAAGAGGCTTACTCGCTAGGCAATCGTTGGTTAAAGTCCAAAGTCACTGACTGGAAGCGGATGCGCCGCTTGTGGATGACCCGGGCGCTCTATCGCAAAGCCCGCGAATATCCCGAAGTAAAAGACGCTCTGCTGGCCACCGGCGATAATCTAATTATAGAAACCTCTCTCTACGATCATTTTTGGGGCATTGGTCGCGATCAACGCGGAAAAAATATTCTGGGAAAGGTCTGGATGGATATCCGGAAAAGACTATGAAAATTATAACTTCAAGATTAGTTGCGTAAAGTATCTTGAAGAAATTGGGGCATTGTAAGTAACACTGACTTTTACAGCCTTGGGTCAACGATTTTGACTTGATTAGTTGGTAGGAAGGCTCTTGCCGTAACGGAATATCTTATAACAATAAATATAAAGGAATTTCCGATTAATTCAATTCAGGGAATTCTTAAATAAATAACCTGAAATTTTTGTCGATTCTGAATAATTAGATCTAATTGTTGAATTGCTTCTTGCACAATAAGCTGCGCATTTCATAGCCGAAACGAAAACGATTATAGAAGCATTACAAAACCGAATTGAGAAGTTAGGGCAACAACGGACTCAATAGCGAATCATTTTGGATGTAGCTCTGGAGCGTGTGCAGAAAAAACTGGCACCGGTTACGCGAGCCTTGGTGTTTTTTTTCGCGAAGCGGAAAAGCACCAAAAAGTAGGACGTAAAAATAGATGTAAAATAAGAGTACAATCGTCCCCCCAGACAACTAATTAAAGTGAAAAAATCACGCAAGAAATTAAGCTAAGCCTAACCTAACCTTAGAAGATGCGAACCTGGTACTGGAAGTCTTGGGAGTTCTGCCTTATGCGAAAGTATTTAACACCGTGGCCACTATCCAGCAACAAGCCCAGGCGCAGATCAAGTCCGCCGATGATGATTCCCAGACCGAAACCAACCCCGCCTCGAGGCAAGCAGTCTCTGAGCGTCAGTCCATCCCTCAAGCCAAATCGGTAGCCTTCGCAGGGTAAGGGGCTCCGGCTGGTGATTATGCTTTCGATCCAGCGCGATGAACGTGTTATGCCGAAAGTATTGGCTGTACCCGATGAGATCAGCGTCAGTTGTTGATTTAGCCGTATCGATGAAGTAAAGCAACATGCGACCCAAT
>JBLIHY010000030.1:0-22339 GCA_047634655.1 Cellvibrionaceae bacterium | reverse complement strand
GGGCTCATGGCCTGAGCCGAAGCGCTAAAGATGATTTGCCCAGGGAAACCAATGGACGAGACGGTCACCTGATGATTGCCTGCGCCCTGGCGTTTACCCAGCTGAAAACTGGCCTCTGCCAAACCCTGCTGATTGCTAATGATTGTTAATTCACGCCCTACTCTGGGCGCATCCGTCACCAGTCCATCGCCTTGTGTGACCGTAAAGATCACCGCGCGATCCACAATGGGCACATTATTTCTGTCAACCAATTTGACCACCAAGGGTTCAGCTAACAGCTCGCCGACCATGGTCGCTTGATTATTACCCTGAATTTGTACCAGTTTTTGCCCTACATCTTTTAAGTAAGTAACTTGACGGGACAGCAGACGACTATTACCGACAGAATCGGTGGCAACCACATTGATGACATTGACCCCAGACTGCAGAAGAAAATCCGGCAGTTCAAAACTGCGGTTGCTCACATCAACCACAATACCGTTGACGGTGACGGTAGGTTCTGAAGACGCACTTAAATTGGAACGCATATCATTGAGACTGCCTGACACCGTAATTTGCGGCTCAGTGGTGACCATGCCTTCGTCAATGCTGGAAAGAATAATATCGGGAGCGGTAGTATCCAGAATAATGGTGCGCGTCGCGGTCTCTGCACGCTCGCCTCTGAGGGTGTCATAAAGACCTATCGCATTAATTTTATTGGCACCCTCACGCAAAGTGACGGTGGCTCTAAATTCACCCCCCACAATTTGAACATCGGTATCGCCGAGAGTTAATGTCGTGAAGGGCCCTTCGATACTGCCCACAATTTCAATCTGGTTGCTGGCTGTGGTGAACCCACTCACGGGGGAAGTTATCTGGATACTGACTTGTACAGTTGTTTGAGTTTGATCATCGGGGAAATCGTCATCGTTATTATCAACACCATCACCATCGCGGTCAGTGTCGGCATTATCGCCGATGCCATCAGCATCCAGATCACTGGTTTCAGTAGGGTCTTCCGGGAGGGCATCCTCATCATTATCGACGCCATCGCCATCACGGTCATCGTCTAGCACATCGGGAATACCATCGATATCTAAATCCGGCGGCGTACTGGCACTATCGTTAGGGTCTGTCTGAAGTTGGATTTCATAATCGTTACTGATACCGTCGCCATCGCGATCAGGATCGGCATTATTGCCAATGCCGTCGTTGTCCAGATCGGCGGTTTCCTCAGGATCATCCGGGAAGGCATCCCCGTCATTATTGACACCGTCGCCATCGCGGTCAGGGTCGAGACTGTCGGGAATCCCATCAGCGTCCAGGTCAGGTGGCGTACTGGTATTATCACCTGGATCAGTACCCACCTGCTGTTCGTAGTCATTGCTAATACCGTCACCATCACGGTCGGTATCGGCATTGTCACCAATGCCATCGTTATCCAAGTCGCTGGTTTCATCAGGATCATCGGGGAAGGCGTCCTGGTCATTAGGTACGCCGTCACTATCGCGGTCATTCTCCGAAGGAAAGACGGTGATAAAAAACTGCTGCTGCACAAACTCACCAGCATCATCTTGCGCTTCGATATTGACTTCAACATCACTGTCGGGAGCCGTCGGTGTCCAACTAATCAGACCGCTGTCGGCATCCAAAACCATGCCATCGGGACCAGTAATCAAGTCCAAAACAACATCGCGTCCGCTGGGATGGGAAACAACCACGGTATACTGATAAGGTACGCCCACCGTAGCTTCTGTCAGGGGCGTCGAGATAATCTTTGGGCCGTCATTTTCGCTACTACCACCGCGACCACCACAGGCTACCGCGAGAAAACTGAGGACACCAACCAGAATGATTTTTTTTATCATAGATAATTATTAGCAAGATCCATTTGAGACCTAAGCTTACTCCTAAATTGTATTAATGCTTAGACATTTAAAAAAATCAATTTCCTAAAATTAAATATCAAACATACGAAGAAGTCCAATATTTTTTCATAACTCAACAACAAGCAGCTAAAAGCCGGTGGCTTAGCATTACGGACTGAAAGTCCGGGTATGGGTTAAAAACCCGCTTAGTCCTTCGTTCGAAAATTGTCGTTAACCTTAGACTAAGAGTGATGTTCAAGATAATTTTTAATCATTTCTTCTGTTAAATCCCCTGACATTGTACAAAAATAGATTCTCATCCAGAATGACGACCCAATAACGTTTTTTCAGCTCAAAAAACAATAAAGATGACGCAGCTAATATCCCCTATCTCGGCAGCAAGCTGGTTAGGTATTACGGGATTTTTCTCTTCGGGACGGATGCCTTTGACAAAGCCGTCACAGCAAGCTATGGAGAATATAACCCTCAGAGATTCAAATCATATTCTGACGTCTTTAGCGGACCATCACCGATTATTTTGTTGAAGGATACGATGTTTTTGCCGGCCCCAGTCCCTCATTTTCTCCGTTTCTCGCTTATCATGCTTTTTCTTGCCGGTAGCGATGGCAATGGCGCATTTAACCAGATGCTTTTTCCAGTAAAGTGACAGCGCAACAATGGTTTTACCTTTTTGTTCGCGGGCTTCCGTTAATTTATCTAATTCTCGCCGATGGAGTAATAGTTTGCGAGTGCGTTGCGGATTTGCTGAATAGTGAGTAGATACCGTATTAAGCGGCTGGATCTGGCAACCGACGAGCAATGCTTCATCATTCTGCAAGATGACGTAGGTTTCCGTGATTTGACCGCGACCTTCGCGCAGACTCTTGACTTCCCAACCTTCAAGCACGACGCCAGCTTCAAATTTGGCTTCAATGTGATAATCGAAACGAGCTTTTTTATTTTGTGCGATATTATTCTCGGGGGTTTTAAATTTCTTGGTCATGATAAAAGCTGCTTGTTCCGGCAGTTGATTATAGCGAAAATCCCGAGTGAGAAGTGATGGTGTACAATCCGGCTATTATAAGAGAGATTGGAGGAGCCACTCATGGAGCTAAAACAAGGGCTCAATGGTGCTTGGAAGACACGCTGGACATTTATATTGGCAGCGGCTGGATCAGCAATCGGTCTCGGTAATATTTGGAAGTTCCCCTACATCGCGGGAGAAAATGGTGGCGGTGCCTTTATTCTGGTTTATCTGGTTTGTATCGCACTGATTGGTATTCCCATCATGATGGCCGAAGTGCTACTTGGCTATCGCAGCCGCATGAGTCCGATCAACGCCATGCTGTATCTCTCTCGCGAATCCGGCGTTTCCCATCGCTGGGCAGTGGTAGGTTGGTCGGGCGTACTGGCGGGTATTCTGATTCTATCGTTTTACAGCGTTGTTGCCGGTTGGGCCATTCACTATTTTACATTGGCAATTACCAAAGGCTTTGTCAATATTGATTCTAAAGCTTCGAACGAGTTGTTCCGTCATCTTCTGACCAATCCTAAAACTTTAATAATCTGGCACAGTATTTTTCTGGTTATCACTCTGATCATTGTAGCTGCTGGTGTTATCCGCGGCCTAGGGATAGCTATTCGTTATTTGATGCCCTTACTGTTTGTTCTGCTGGGCGCACTGGTGTTTTACAGTACTTCTATTGGAAACTTTCCCAAAGCTCTGGACTTCATGTTCAGTTTTAATTCCGGAGCCCTCACCTGGGACAGTATTTTGGTAGCCATGGGCCACGCCTTTTTTACCTTGAGCTTAGGTATGGGCGCTATTATGACCTATGGAGCTTATTTACCTAGAGAGGATGGCCACGCAACCTTCTCTCTAGGTAAAATTGTGTTGATAATTGCCTTTCTGGATACCGCGGTGGCGCTTGCCGCAGGTCTGGTGATTTTTCCAATCGTTTTTGCCAATCCAGTACTGCAACCCGGGGAAGGGCCTGGCTTATTATTCATCAGCTTACCCGTAGCATTTGGTGGCATGGTGTCCGGCTCATGGTTCGCGGCTGCCTTTTTCTTTCTAATATTTATTGCCGCTTTAAGCTCCGCTATTTCTTTAATTGAACCCACCGTTGCTTGGCTCGTAGAACGTAGAGGGTACCGACGCTGGAAGATTACATTTTCCCTGGGGGTCATCATCTGGTTACTGGGTCTGGTGACCGTTTTTTCTTTCAATCACTGGTCTGAAATCACCATATTTGGTAATACTTTTTTTGAAAACCTGGACTTTCTTACGGCCAACGTCATGTTGCCACTTGGCGGCTTACTAATTGCCGTATTTGTCGGTTGGTTTATGAAAAAAGCTGTGGTGGCTGAAGAGACCGGAAATTTTCAAAATAGTGCCTACCAGTGGTGGTACTTTGTGTTGCTGTATATTTCCCCCGTGTTAGTTGGCATCGTTTTCATCGCCAATTTTTTTCAAAACTGGGAAAGCGTCAGTGCCGTTGATACCATTAAAGCGACACAGATTCTTCTGTTAGCGTTTTTGATAGGTATTTTCTACAAGCATCCGCTCAAAACTCTATTGCAGGGTTTAGGATTACTTTTATTTATTGGGGCATGCGTCTTTTTAATAATTTCCTGGCTACTTGGCGTCGGTACTTTCGGCTATTTTAAGTTATCAATTCCATTTTATCTGCTTGTGTGGGCATCCTGGATCACTTACACCATCGAAGCTAAACTCGATAACATTTGAAAGAGTCATTTTATGTTCAACGTTCAGCGCTCGGTGTGGGCGCCCTACTCTGACCAACAGCTATTTGAATTGGTCAACGATATTAAATCCTATCCAAAATTTATGAGTGGCTGTGTGGATGCTGAAGTTCTTCGCAAGGGGGAAAATTGGTGCGAGGCGCGTCTAGTCTTGAATCACAAAGGCATTAGACAAAGTTTTACGACACGAAATGTGCTGCAAGCTCCTGTACGCATGAATATGAGTCTCGTCAAAGGGCCTTTCAGTCATTTTGAGGGCTGCTGGCGTTTTGATGCCCTAAGCGACGATACCTGTAAGGTTAGCTTGGATTTAGACTTTGACTTCAGCAATCCTCTGTTAAAAATGACGGTAGGAAGGCAACTGGAAAAGATAGCCAGTCGTCAGGTGGACGAGTTGTGCCAGCGAGCCGAATCGGTCTACGGTAGACCTATCCGCTAAGTCAATATCCGTGAATGGTTGAACAATGAAAAAGACAGAGCTGATAGAAGTAGAGGTTGCCTATGCATTACCACATAAGCAGAAAATTTATACCCTACTGGTTGAAAGAGGAGTCAATGCTCTGGAGGCAACCAGACGCACTAGTGTAGAGAGTGATTTTCCAGGAGTCGATTTAGACAAGGTTAAAATGGGTATCTTCGGACAAAATATAAAATCGCCGGCAAACCACCTGCTAAAGGCGAATGATCGGGTCGAGATCTATCGACCGTTAATTGCAGATCCGAAAGAAGCGAGAAAACGGCGTGCGGCAAAAGCGCAGGAGGATATTGCTCGTTAGCTTTCAATCGCTAACGCTGTCATATTATTTTCTCGATACTACTAACTCGGCCGTCTCTGAAAAAGATACTAATATGGTGTTCCACGCTCGTACCATTGTATGAATTGACGCTATAATAATAGTCCCAGCGATCAGGATTAAATGGATCCACAATGAGCGGCGTTCCCAGCAAATAGCGCACTTGACGGGGTTCCATGCCAATTATTACTTTTTCTAACTTTGCTTCGTCGATCAAGTTGCCTTGAGGGATTTCGACGCGATAGGGTTTGGGCAAACAAGCAGTCAGGGTAATTAGCAGTAAACCAAGAATAAGAATTTTGAACGGAGCAAGCGCCATAGAAACTCTGGTGACAAAGCGTAAAAAACGAAATAATACCGATCTATCTTATGAATGAAAAGATATACATGACTGTAGGCCATGATTGCCAAAAATAGTGAATTACGCAAAGCGGGATTAAAGGTCACTCTACCTAGAGTGAGAATTCTACAGATCCTGGAAAATGCAGAACAGAGGCATCTCAGCGCTGAAGATGTTTATCGGGAGTTACTGGATGCCGGTGAAGACGTTGGATTAGCGACGGTCTATCGAGTGCTGACACAATTTGAGTCAGCGGGGCTTGTGGAAAGGCATAATTTTGATGGTGGCCACTCTGTTTTTGAACTGGATCGTGGAGATCACCACGATCATATGGTGTGTGTAGAAACGGGTACAGTCATAGAATTCCGCAATGAAAAGATCGAACAGCTACAACAACAAATTGCCGATGCCCATGGGTATGAGTTGACCGATCACAGCTTAGTTCTCTATGTAAAACCCAAGCATGTGTTCGATCACTAATACCCGTGCCATGAAAATTATCGAGCTGACGAATACAGTTATTTTTTACGTGGCTCGATACACTCCCCTTACACCCTAAACCTAAGAACCCGTGCGTTCCAACATCAAACGAGCGTGGGCTATCGATTCCTGTGACAAATCGCTACCGCTGATCATACGAGCAATTTCATGAACCTTGTGATCGTGATCGAGTTCAGCGATGGCCGTCTTAACACTTAGTTGATCGATATGCTTAATAACTTGCCAATGGTGATTTGCTTTACTGGCTACTTGAGCTAGATGAGTAACACAAAGCACTTGACTGTTCTGCCCGAGTTTCGCTAACAGCTGGCCAACCACATCAGCCGTATCGCCACCAATACCTACGTCAATCTCATCGAAAACCAAGGTTGCCACTTGCGATGTTTGGGAAGTGGCGACCTTGATCGCTAAGCTAATACGGGAAAGCTCGCCACCAGATGCCACTTTAGACAAAGTTTTATGCGGCTGGCCGGGGTGAGTTCGGATCAAAAATTCGATATCGTCTATACCTTGACTCGTGGATTGATCGCTCGAAGACGTCACTGAAATTAACAGACTGGAATTGCCCATGGCCAGTTCTTGAAGCTGCTGATTGACAGTTTTTTCCAACAATCGTGCAGACTCTTGTCGCTGTTGAGAGAGTTGTTCAGCAAGTGTCAAAAACTGTTGCTGAGCTTGGATACTTTTAGCTTCTATGGCGACCAGAGATTCATCGCCACTGGACAGTTCTGTCAACTCAGTCGCCAATTTTTGATGCAAAGCTGGGAGCTCACTGGTATTAATACGATGTTTGCGTGCCACATCGTAAATTTGGCTCAATCTGGCTTCCACTTGCTGAAGGCGCTCGGGATCTAGAGTTGCGGCATCGAGCTGATCGCGGAGTTCACTGCGAGCCTCATCGACATAAATCAATGCTTGATTAAGCAACTCATAAATCGCTTTTGTCGATTCCGTTTGTGGGCTTGAAGAACTGAGAATGGATAATGTTTGATTCAGCAGTGAGCTAACCCCCTGTTCATCATCACAAAGTGCGTCGATCTGTTGATTTTTACTGATCAAAGATTCAGCGTTTGCCAAGGCCTGCTGTTCTCTTTCCAGAGGCTCGAGCTCACCATCATTCAACCCCAGCTGACTGAGTTCATTCACTTGATATTGCAGTAACTGATAGCGAGCGTTAAGTTCATCGGAATTATTGTGCAAGCGTAGATATTGACTGTTGAATTTTTGCCAGTGGCGATAGGCTTGACCCACTTGCTGAACCAGTGTTGAATGCTGAGAAAATTCATCGAGTAGGCGTTGATGAGCAGTCTTGCTAAGTAATGATTGGTGGGCGTGCTGACTGTGTATATCAATTAACAGTGCCCCCAGCGCTTTCAATTGCTGGAGTGTCACTGGCTGAGCATTGATAAAAGCCCGAGACCGGCCGTTTTTGGTGAGAATGCGACGCAGCAGGCATTCCTCGTCGGTACTACAGAGATCATTGCCCACTAGCCACTGTTTGGCATCGGGTAGATCGTTAAGCAGAAAAGTGGCGGTAACGTCT
This sequence comes from Cellvibrionaceae bacterium, assembly GCA_047634655.1. Classification (GTDB taxonomy): domain Bacteria; phylum Pseudomonadota; class Gammaproteobacteria; order Pseudomonadales; family Cellvibrionaceae; genus CANLBN01. Next base: position 14,548 of record JBLIHY010000030.1, on the reverse strand, counting down.
GTCCGCTCTGCACCGGGGCGAATTCGATCGCTGTCTGCTCGGTCGCCAAGGATCATTGCTAATGCACCAAGGAGTACCGATTTTCCAGTGCCCGTTTCCCCAGTGATCGCTGTCATGCCCTGTTTCAATTGCAGATCCAGGTGGTCGATCAGCATAAAATCATTAATCGTTAGATGGGTTAGCACGAGCGTCTCCACGATATTGTTTTTCATCCATGGTGTATTTGGAGATTTTTACAGCACTCACTGAGAGAGGCTTATTCCAAATTCCAAGCTCTGCGATAGGTGCATCTCTTGTGAGAGCGCCTCGCCGATATTACTTCAGAGCTCTCGAAAAGCGCTATTCTGACGGAATTGGTTGATTCGATGCTCAAAGACTGTTTATTTATACAGTATTTTTCTTGGCTTGCCAAGTCGAGGATTGACTATTGATACTCAGCCAATGCCTAGTAAAATAAGCACCTTAATTTTTCGGTTGACCTTTCGTATTTGATAGGAGCTTCTGATCAAAGACAGTAAGCAATATTCCATAAAACGATACGATTTTTACAGCTTCAAGATTTTTCAAAAGTAGAATAGTCACTCAGTATGCAAAAAATTTACACGGCCCAAACGCTCTTAGACGTCACTGACATTAAAAACTTTCTCGAAGCTGCCCGTATTCCCTGTGAACTACGTAATGAGTATGCCGCCGGTGGTATCGGAGAGCTTTCCTTTATCGATGCCTGGCCAGAACTGTGGGTAAATAATGAAGATGTACGCACAGCCCAGCAGTTAATCGACTCTCGAGAAACTATTGCCGGCCACGAATGGCGTTGTCCCTGTGGGGAAATGAACGGGCAAAATTTTTTAAGTTGCTGGGCTTGCCAGCGAGACAAACCGTCGTTTTAAGTTCAGAGGATATCGTGAAAGAATCCACCGCCGTCATCCCCTATCCTTGGCACCAAAAGCAGTGGCAACACTTTTTGGAGCAGTGCCAACAGCAACGCCTGCCTCATGCGATCCTGCTGTCTGGAAGTGCGGGCATAGGCAAAAAACAGCTGGCGGAGGCCATGGCGAACTACTTGCTGTGTCAGACACCACAGTCTGGACTACCCTGCGGGGGTTGTCGCGGTTGTCGATTATTGCGCTCTATGAGCCATCCGGACAAACATCTCATTTATCCAGAAGAAAAAGCGCGACAGATCAAAGTGGATCAGTTGCGCGAACTATCTTCAAAAATATGTGAAACGGCTCAACAAGGTGGCCGCAAGATAGTGATTATCGAGCCCACCGAATGCTTGAATATAAATGCTGCCAATGCGCTCCTGAAGAGCCTCGAGGAACCCGCAGGCAATACTGTTTTTATCCTAATTTCTCACAGTCTCAGTATGACTTTGCCGACCATTCGCAGCCGCTGTCAATTAATCAAATTACCAATACCGGACCGGCAGCTCACCAGTGCCTGGCTGAGTCAGCGCGATATAGGTGAGGCGGCGGATGGCCTTCTTTGGCTGGCATCGGGCGCGCCTCTGAAGGCAGTACAATATTTCGAAGATGCTGTTGCTGGACAATTGAGCAGCTTTTATAAGGGGTTGGCAAAACAGAGCGATTTACCTGTCGCCAATGTAAGCCTAGCATCAGAGTGGCAGACAATTAATATCGACATACTCCTGGATTGGTGGTTACAACTTGTCCATCGCCTAATTCTTCAGCAGCAGAACTGGGCTTTGCCGCAAAGCGAAGATACCCGCAGCGAACTCATCATGGATTTACAAACCTTGCTGAAGCGCACTCAAGGCTGTAAATCTAGCTGGTTGCACCGTTTTTATGACAAACTATTGACGATCAAAAAACAATATTTACAGGGCGCAAACCCCAATCGACAGTTACTACTAGAAGAGCTGCTATTGGATTGGTACGCTATTACCCGTTTAACAAATCAACTGCCTGGCGAGGGTCAGTAACTATGAAAAATGTAGCTGCGGGTGGAGCCGGAACACTCCTTTCTCTAACCATCAGGGATAAAGCAGTGCTGTACGCAAATTACATGCCGTACGTAGAAAACGGTGGTTTATTCATTGTTACTGAAAAAGCATATAAACTCGGCGATGAAGTATTCATTTTGCTTAGCTTGGCAAATGAATCGGAAAAAATTCCCGTTGCTGGCAAAGTGATTTGGATTACGCCAAAGGGAGCACAGAGTAATCGCTCAGCAGGCATTGGGATTCAGTTCACTGAAAAGGACAATTTGGCCGCCAATAAAATTGAAACTCTGCTCGCAGGTACACTAGAGTCCGAGCGACCCACCAACACAATGTAACCAAGGTTTTGCCCCACCATGCTGGTAGATTCTCACTGTCACCTCGATAGATTAAATCTGGATAAATACGACCAACAGCTGGCTTCAGCTATTGATGCGGCCCAATTGCGAGGCGTGGAAAAACTACTTTGTGTAGGCATTAGCACTGAAAATCGGAAAAAAGTAGTCGAAATTGCTGAAAAATACAGTTGTGTTGTTGCGTCTGTTGGCGTTCATCCCCTGGATGTTCAGGAAGGCCTGGCATCTGTCAGTGACCTGGTGGATTGGTCACAACACGATAAGGTAGTCGCACTGGGTGAAACCGGTCTGGACTACCACTATGGAGAGGAAGATAGAGATCTGCAGCGGAAGAGTTTCATCACTCATCTACAGGCAGCAAAGCAAGCTCGGTTGCCTGTGATTGTTCATACCCGGGACGCCCGCAAAGATACTATTGATCTAATTGATCATTATGGTTGTCACAAAAATGCTGGCGTTCTGCACTGTTTCACCGAAAGTGTTGATATGGCCAAGCAGGCAATCGATATGAATTATCTTATTTCTTTTTCTGGAATTATTACCTTTCGAAACGCGCAGGCATTGAAGGAAGTTGCCAGGGAAATCCCACTAGAACACTTATTGATTGAAACTGACTCCCCCTATCTGGCACCAGTACCCTATCGGGGAAAGCCGAATGAACCTCAGTATGTTCGGGAGGTCGCAGAGTACCTCGCCGACTTAAAAGGCATACCTCTTTCGACTTTAGCGGAAGTGACCACCGAAAACTTTTACCGCCTTTTTCCCAAAGCAAAAGATGTTACTAAGGCTTGTTAATTCGCCGTCGCCGCCTCATGGGATACCAAGAGACAATTCACTTGCGCTAAACCTAATAAAATCAGCAATTTAATTTAACAAGAGGATACCCTCTTGTTTTCCCTATCCGTGTTTTTTCGCCATACCAAGCACTTGTAAGACCATGAGATTTTTAGTGGATCGCGACCAAAAAACCGCTTAGCTTAATGGTCAGATTAATCAATAGTTACACAGCTTGATAGCTATGTAACATGACAAGCTATCTAACATCACAAGCCTTCCACCAACAAGGTTGTCGATTATATTCCAGCAGTTCACTCCACTTGGGAGAATCAGCTTGGGTTATATATTCCAGCGCTCCCCAACTTCCATGTTTGCCGTAAGTAGTTACATCAGAATAGTGCATAAATAACTCGCCGCCGGCTTCCCGCCAAAGGCGGAAGTTCTCAACATAAAGTGGGCGCATCCATTCGCTGCGATTCAAATTATTATGAAAGGTGTAGAAGTCTGCGTCATTTTGGGTTTTGGAAAGGTTACTAGTGATATGCTGACCGCCCTCATAAGCTAGTAAACGCAAGCCATATTTCTGAACTTGATTGGCAAAATAGTTATAACGCTCTTTAACAGATTTCAAGGTATCGTCGCAGTCAAAGTGACGGCCATCGAGTACTTGCTGGTAGGCTTTCTCCATACTCTCGGCTTTTTTAGCTTGTCTCGACCACCCGATGATAATTTCCTCGTAATCCTGATTTCTATTTCCATTTAAGCAGCCAGAGAAATATCCTGCTATAGCGATGGCATCAATACTCTCCACGCAGGGATCGTTGCCTTTTTCGACCCACAGTGGACATTCCAGGGCAGGGATTTCTAGTCCTATCCAACTAGCTTGAGTACCTAGTACACAAGTTAGGCGTTGAGGATCTTCTTTGAAAACCGATTTTTTCCAGACATCACACATTTTTGCGGTACGCATGCCCTGCCATTGCATGAATACATCTTGCCTGTCGCCTAACTCGATTTTACCTTGCTTTAGCGCGTAGTGGGTTTGAGAGAAAATCCAATTCCACACTTCATTGGAGTGTTCGATATAGACATGCAACGTTGGTTTTAATTGGGCTTTTACCAGTCGTGCAAATTCACGAATATAATTTTCGTCGGCCAGGTGGGGAATATTGAACCATGGATCGGCACTGAGCTTGTTAGCCAGCGCTACCATGATCTCGATAGGAGCACCCATGCGGTAACTCCGGTCCGGAGGTAACGGCCGATCGGCCCACGATTTTTGTTTAGAGCCATTAGTTTGCATCCAATCCATAAAACGTATGGCGCGAAAGAAACTCAACTTTTCAATGAAATCGGGGTTAAACTGTTCGCCAGCATCAAAGGCGGCAATGTGTTTTTCGGGAACAATCGTGATGTTGCGAACCGGATCATTGCGATCAGTCTTGGTGATACTTAATAAACAACTTCCATGGCCCAGTTTAATTCTATCGCCACCATGAGCTCGGCCTACTTTTTTGGCACACCATTTGTACTCTACGGAGCCCTTACCCTGCCACCGAACAATGTAGTGGGAATACACAACTGGTATAGATTCTTTATTAGTTAAGAAGACTGTAGAAACCTTAGCACCCCTGTCAATCTCGATGGGCCAATCTTCTTCATTGAGGGTAAAACCCTCATAGGACCGGCTCTTCCAGTTATACCACTCCCTCGACATTTTCATGAGGTTCAAAAAAGGAAACTGGCTCGACCAATCGACAATGCCGGTCAAGCCAATGCCTGCCGAACTGACGAGACGCTTATTTTGTACGTCATCGCGGTTGGCAGACATTGAATGAATAGGTATGGAAATTGCGACGAGGCCAACTATCAATACCAATAAATGATTTAATTTTTTCATAAAATAATGCATTAGTTACTTCACATATTCACTACGGTAGGGCTTTAGTTCAGTGATACTACAAGCACCTTGGACGTTTTATAAATGAGATTATTCGACAATTCAGTAAACTGATCAACCGCATACCTCTAATATACGTATCTTAGATGATCACACCAACATCAGCGGTATTCAAACTTAACAAGTTATGGAGCATCCGGAACGTGCTGTCCATACAACAACGACTATGAGTTGGTAAATATCTGTTAATTAAGTTAGTCGTACAGAAATTTTTTACCGACAGTTTTTCAATGATTTAATCTCCACTACTTATCTAATAATCGTGCTACTAATAAAGCTGCTATTAAAAAATAGACAACCACTAGCATTTTTTGGAATGATCTCACTGATTAGTATATTAAGTGCTTGCTCATCCAAAAATGATACTACTACTATTTTTGAAAACTATCTCTACCGCCTCGCTAACAGTTTAGAAGTCCAACAAGCAGCTGTTAATGAGCAAGTCTTTTTGCGGAATTTACCACGCTTTCCCAAGCGACGAGATCTAACTCACTCCGTGGTTAACGAACAAATTAACCTACTAGAATTTTTACGTTTATCATCCTGCGATCTACAGCGGCACATCGGTCAAAGAAACAGTGTTCTAGGCCGCGTTATGAAATCGTCTCAGCAACTCATTTACGAATACCAGTTTATTGAATTGGCGGAAGACTGCCTGCAACAACTATCAGAGAGCTCCCAACTCAGCGTCGTTTTAGACGACACACTGAGAAAAAAACAAAAAAATTTAATAAAGGTCCAATGGAACGCCGCTTTCTCCAGTGAAGAAATGCAAACAACTTTTTCACAGAGCGAACTGCTTTTATCCAGAAAGGAATTGTCGAAAAATCCAAATGAATTAATTAGTGCTTTTGAGAGGCTAAGCGACTTCACTCAGGATACTACTATTAGCTCTCAAAAAATTGAGGAGGCCTATGCGGTCCTAGCATCCAGCCATTATCTCGGTCAGTTGCGTCTAACTATAGCGATGGCAACTACTTATCTGACTGCTGGAGACAGCTTGCTGGAGAGCCGTTTGGGAGAAAGACCTTTATGCATCCAGCAGCGAGCTAATCCAAAATTTGAAATTCTCGATCGCGTTTTTATGAAATTTTATATCGGTGAAACACAGCCAATGATTGCTCAGCTGCATCAGCGGGCAAAAATTCTGTTTGCAGCCGTTGATGAATTACAAGCTTTGCTAAAACCCACTGTGACATTCCAGCGTTACTGGGAGAAGGTTTACACCGGCGAGACAAGTGAGTGGAATCGTTTTAATCTGGCTATTGCGAAGCACACCAAAAATTGGCAATCGCTGCTTTCTCAATGCGGACGACTGCCTCAGTAATTCGTTGCCATGAATACTCCCAGTCAATCAACTCGAATAAGATTCCATATAGTCAACATATGGCAAGCAATAACAATAAAACTAATATTGTGACGAAGCTTCTGATACCAGGCAGGATAGAACGAGTTGATAAAACACTTTTCCCAAAAAAGCAGTAGTAGAAAACCCGCAATCATAAGACTCAAACCAATAAGCTTAGGCAATAAATACGCCAGTAATGGCCATAGCGATAATACGATGGCCATGTGAATGTGACGGGATTGTCGAACCGCCTTGGTGAATAGCGCAACAGCCCACAGACTACCTGCTAAAAAGGCTAGAATCAGTGTGGAATAAAAAAAGAAAACATCAGTGAACCAGGATTCCCAACTGGGGAAAATCCAAGGACCTAAAGCACTCCCAAAAAAAGGCAGTAAGCCCAAGTATATATAGTTGGTTACTACGTCTTGGTGTCGCTCAATCGATTGATCCAAATTCATTGTCCAACTCTCGAAGATTGTATTTTTGTTTATACTAACGAGGCTCTCACCAAGGGCACTCTGGAATTTCGAACACGCCGTAAACACCTCCTTTACGCCCCAGATTCTCTGCAGGAATACAAGTGCACAGCGCGAGCAGATGCGATAAGCTTCGGCCGCTCGCTGACCACGAAGATTTAAAATCTCGGAGTTGGGGGATATTTTTTATTCGCGACTCACAAGTAACCTGACAAAGGCGTCCGACAGAGCGCCCAGACCCTTATCTCTCCCGCCCCGGCTTTTCTCAAAGCTTTTGCAAGCGTATTGGCGGTGGCGCCAGTAGTAACCACATCGTCAACAATAGCAACGGATTTCCCTGAAAGCTGACCAGAAATCTGAAAGCATCCGCTCAGATTTCTTAGTCGTTGTTGACGGTTAAGCTGCTTTTGTTGAATTTCACTGTGTCGTCTCTTCAAGGCAGTAAATACCGGAATACCGAAACTTTGATGGAGTTCAGTACAAAGCAAAGCCGCCTGGTTGAAACCTCGCCGCCATTGTTGGCGCTTGGACATAGGTACAGCTACTAATATTTCGGGAAGACTCAAATGCCGAGAAAAATAGTCATTTTTTATCTCAACAGATAACAATTGTGACAGCGCTTTACCAGTACATTGATCGCCGAGATGTTTAAAATTGTACAGTAGTTTGTCTAGCGGTGAGGCATAAGTCCAAGGTGTGTGAACGGACTCGAAGACGGGTGGATTTTTGAGGCACTGTCCACAGCGTTGATGAGCGTGCGGAGTAGGCACTCCGCAGTGTTGACAAGGATTTCTTAACTTTGGGAGATAGTCCTGGCAGCGAGTACAGATTCTTTGCGAATTAAATTCGCCACAAGCTAGACAGTAGTGAAAATCATCGATTAGTGGATATAGGTGTTTACGAACACAACTTGAGTTATATAAAAACAGTTTCCTGATATTCATTATTTCATCCTTGTCCACCCAAGCACTATCCTTTCGGGCAACTATCTCATACTGACCTATCCCTGAAAGCCTCAGTTCGTCCCTTGGACATAAGACTTCCCAGAGAAAATACAAGTTTTCAAACAAGCAAAATGGCCGCTCTCCGGAACAGTTATATTCGCTGGGCATCTAGCCTGTGCGGGATAACTCTCTCGGTTAGTTCGTTCTTAACGTACTTCGGAATCAATCTTTTTGGGTGAAATAGCGAGGTAGAACAACAGCCACGATTTTTAGTTTGTTAGGACTGTTGTTTCTTGTTTTTTCAGTTTCTCTGAGTGTAATTTTGCTGATTTTAGCTGTTAGCCGCTATTTTAAGCGGCTTAAAAATGCTATTTCTTAAATGAACGTCCCGCAAAACGCTTGTTAAAGCGATCGACACGACCACCAGAATCTAAGACTTTCTGCTTACCTGTATAGAACGGATGACAGGCAGAACAAACATCGATGTGAATATCTTCGGCTAGGGTAGACCCTGTTTTAATGACGTTTCCGCAACTGCAAGTCGCAGCAATTTCATTATAAGAAGGGTGGATATCTTGTTTCATAAAAACTCAACCTCATATTATCTTTAGTACCGCTACCTGATCGCGCGTCAACCTAAGCTATCCGGCACGGTTACCGATTTGAAGGAGTCGCGATATTACCAGAATCAGCGACTATTACAACGAGAAGTCTCTTCCAATCATCGACAGATGCGACGGTTATTATTCGTCCAGGAACCATTTTGCTGAAATCTTTCTATGGAAAACCAACCAATTGTGCCGCACCTAACAACAGACAGAGGGTTATGAAATGAAGATCTTACATTTACTGTGGCTGACCATGGCGATCGCTGGTTGCGCCAACACACTCACGACATCTGCACCAATACCCAGCCCCGATCACGCTGTCTTGATTTTCTCGCTATCCTGGTCCGATAAACCAGGCACTCTGCCCGGCCATGAAATGACAACGAGTGGTGTCAACTTCAGCTTACGCAACGAAAGTTCGGGGAAACATAAAACTTTCAATGTATACGAAATTTCCGGTCTTTCGAAGACCGCTGATTTTATGAAAACCAACACACCGGGAGCGGGAAGCGTCTTCGCAGTCGCCCTGCCGCCTGGCGAGTATGAATTCTACCGCTGGCGCCTCTACCAAGGTAATTATGAGATAGTAAGCAACTATTCACCGTGGTCTCTACGTTTTGCATTGCGGCCGGGTGGAGTCCTATATCTTGGCGAACTCAACCTGGAAATCACTCGGGAACCCAACGATTACCAGTACGGAGTCTTTCAAGAAGGCATCGTTAACCTGGATCATAGCGCTCCCGTTAAAGAAAGAGACTTAAATCTAGCTGAGGAACGCTATCCCGACCTTGCCAATACCGCGGTCCAACTTGCGGATATTACTTACGAACCCCAAAGTTACGAGCTTTACGGCGACAAGAACACTGCCGTTCTGCGAGATTCGCGAGTTATCTTCAACGGCATTAAATCTATTGGCTTAGACAAATAAAGAATCTCAATATATGGAGGCGGCTCCGGGAGCCGCTAATACTGAGATTTATAGTGATTAAACTGGATCAAAGAGCCACCGATCTATGAGGCTGACAATTCGGCCGTAAGCCGCTTAAACCAATATTCAGAAATGAGCTAATGCCCACTTCTTACGAAGATTTTATCGCACCGTGACGTGCTTTTGGCTGGGCTTATGCTGCAGGCAAAAGCCTCGCAGAATTTACGAGGCTTTTTAAATTTGGTACCAGAGGCCGGACTCGAACCGGCACACCTGTTAAGGCGGGGGATTTTGAATCCCCTGTGTCTACCAATTTCACCACTCTGGCGTGGAATTGTGCTCGCTATTGCCTAGCGAAATAAAGGAGCTATATATAACAGACTTTAGCGCTGAGTATATATTGTATTTTTATATTCTCAGCGAGAGCACTTTATCAGGAAGGCGATTATAGCAGTGGTTGTTAGGCCGTCAACTAGAAGTCTATTTCGCTTTAGGCTGTCTGAGCTATCGCATCACCGTTGCTAGATTTTGGTTGACTGGATAGCCCGGACTGGAGTGACTCGTTAGTTTCTCGAATTCGAGGTGAACTTTGTTTCTATTCGAGCTCTATACATTTCTGTTACTTCGAGGCTGCTTGCTTCGAAATCAGCACTTACGAGGCCAATACCTACAAGATTAGTCAGAACTGGAGGAGCTTCGAAGCATCCAGGCGACTTTCTCGTGGACGACCATGCGATCAGCGATCAGACTGGCAGTGGATTCGTCTTCACCATCTTGTGCCGATAGCAAAACTTTTCTAGCGGTAAGAACGACAGCCTCGTTATTTTGCGTAAGCGTCTTGATCATCTCATCTGCTGAGGGCACGCCGGAAGTATCATCGATGACAGAGAGGCGAGAAAAATCCTCATAAGTGCCAGGAGCCGGGAACCCTAAAGTGCGGATTCGTTCCGCAATTTCGTCGACGGCAATGGCCAGCTCGGTGTATTGCTCCTCAAACATCAAATGTAATTCGCGAAATCGGGGACCGGTCACGTTCCAGTGGAAGTTGTGAGTCTTTAAGTACAAAGTGTAAGTGTCTGCCAAAAGGCGACCGAGACCTTCTGCAATGATTTTACGTTTATCCTGCTCGATGCCAATGTCGACGCCATCTGTAGATTTCATAATTATCTCCTCATATGATTAATTTTCAAGGGACTGTCCCAGATACAATATTAGGTGCAACCATTGATTTATAAAACTCAATAAATCAAATAGCTTTAATTGTCTCTGACTATAACTTTAGTTGACCACAGCCCTCGCGAGCAACGCGAGGGCTGTCTCCTGTTAAGTCCACTACTGTAGTCGCCGTTACTCCGCAAAAGCCACCATCAACGACTAATTCTAGCTGATGCTCTAAGAGTGAACGAATATCGTGTGGATCAGTTAGTGGTAAGTCGCTGCCAGGGAGCGTCAGTGTACTGGTCATCATCGGCTCATCCAAATCCGCCAGTATTGCCATCACAATGGCATTATCGGGGACTCGTATACCAATAGTACGACGCTGGGGGTGTTTCAAGCGCCGCGGAGTTTCTGAAGTGGCCTCTAGAATAAAGGTAAAGGGCCCTGGAATGTGGCTTTTGATAAGGCGAAACATCTGGTTGTTTACCTTGGCATAGGTAGCAACTTCAGAAAGATCCCGACACATTAGAGTGAAGTTATGTTGCTTATCGAGTTGGCGGATGGCGCGAATGCGGTCTAGTGCCATCTTATCGCCAATGTGGCAGCCCAAGGCATAGGCGGAATCCGTAGGGTAAGCGATCAGACCTCCCTTGCGGATAATATGAACCACCGGCTTAATCAGGCGCGCCTGGGGATTTTTGGAATGTATCTTGAAAAATTGAGTCATGATGTCGAGATTTGCCCTGCCATCGTTGAATCTACAATTAATGGATGCTGCCATAAACGGCAATGTAAAAACAGCGGTATTCTATTTGGAGCTATCCAAAAAGTCTCTCTAGAATACTTCTCCATTTCCACTTCACACGCTTTATTTTTTTAGATAAATCGACACTCTTAACTGATAGTGATGAAAAGTAGCTTGGGCCACATCACTCCGGATCTAGAGCACCTTGAGGTGAGCCCCACCCGGTAAATTCGCTCGTAAGACCGTGGCTGAACGCCAGTAACTGACGAGGGTGCCAATCGAGCGCCTCAACCGCAACCATTTTTCAGACCTTTTAGCACCTTGCTTACAACAAGTTAACAGAGATTATTCTATCTAACGATACTGCTGCATGCTCGGACAAGAGCAGATGAGATTTTTATCGCCGTAGACGTTGTCGACGCGGCCTATAGGTGGCCAATATTTACCATGACGTTCCATTGATTGGTCTGGGAATACTGCCTGTTCTCTGCTGTATGGAAGTTCCGCATCGCTGCGCAATAGGAATTCCGCGCTGTGCGGAGCGTTGACCAAGGGGTTATTATCTGCCGGAAATTGGCCATTGACCACCTGCATACATTCTCGATGAATGGACTCCATGGCGCGACAAAAGCGATCCAACTCCTGCAAGCTTTCACTCTCCGTTGGCTCAATCATTAGGGTACCTGCGACCGGAAAGCTCATGGTTGGAGCATGGAAACCATAGTCGATCAGACGCTTGGCAATATCGTCCACGCTAATACCATAAGCTTTCATAGGACGAGTATCGATAATGCACTCGTGAGCCACCAAATGGTGGTTACCGGTATACAGCACAGGGAAAAGGTTTTGCAAACGATGCGCGACATAATTGGCGCTTAGAATAGCTACTTGAGTCGCTTGACGCAGCCCATGGGGGCCCATCATGCGCATGTACATCCAGGAAATCGGCAGTATCATTGCACTGCCGAAAGGAGCGGCGGCAACGACCGCACCTCGTCGCTGAAGGTTGAGACCATCTTCTGGTAAAAAGGGAGCAAGGTGTTTGCTCACACACACAGGGCCGACGCCAGGCCCACCGCCTCCGTGGGGAATACAAAAGGTCTTGTGCAAATTAAGGTGGGAAACGTCCCCTCCGAATTTCCCCGGTTTAGCAACGCCAACCAGGGCATTCATGTTGGCGCCATCGATATAGACTTGTCCACCGGCCGCGTGGACTTGCTCGCAAACTTCAGCGATCGCTTCTTCGAACACACCGTGGGTAGATGGATAGGTAATCATGATGGCCGCAATTCGATGGGGATGTTCTTCTATTTTATTTTTCAGATTATCGAGGTCGATATTGCCTTGATCGTCGCAGTCTACAACCTTGACTTGCATATTGGCCATTTGAGCACTGGCGGGATTTGTACCGTGTGCGGAACTGGGGATGAGACAGATATTTCGGCCGTAATCGTCACGAGATTCGTGGTAAGCCTTAATCGCCAGCAGGCCGGCATACTCTCCCTGAGAGCCAGCGTTAGGTTGTAGTGAAATCGCATCGTAACCAGTGGCAGAGCAGAGCATGCTTTCCAATTGCTCAATCATGATCTGATAACCACGGGTTTGCTCGAGAGGTGCAAACGGATGAATCTGCGAAAATTCAGGCCAGGTAATAGGCGCCATTTCGCTGGCCGCATTGAGTTTCATGGTGCAGGAGCCAAGGGGAATCATCGCGCGATCCAAGGCGATATCTTTATCGGTCAAGCGGCGTAGGTAGCGCATCATTTCTGTTTCTGAATGATACTGGTGAAATACGGCTTGGGTAAGAAACTCATCGTTGCGCTGTAGCGATTTTGGTAAATGGACTTCAGGCAGGTCTCCGCTGATAAGGCTATGCTCAGTGATATCAGCGTTAATGTCAAACCAAGATAAGATAGCTTTTACGTCGTCGACGGTACTGGTTTCATCCAGCGAAACCGTTAAGTATTTGTCGCGCTGATTGACATTGTATCCATCGGCCAGTGCCTTTTTCGATATCGCTGTAACGTCCTCGGCAGCAAGGTGCAAGGTGTCGAAAAATTGCCGACTAAGCAGTTGAACGCCGTGATGCTGCAGTTGTGTTGCCAGTAGAGACGTCAATTGATGTACGCGGGTGGCAATTCTTTTCAGGCCGTCGGGGCCGTGGTAGCAAGCATAAAAAGTGGCCATCATGGCCAATAAGGCCTGGGCGGTACAAATATTTGAAGTGGCTTTTTCACGACGAATGTGTTGTTCCCGTGTTTGCAAAGCCAGCCGATAGGCGAGTTTTCCATGGACATCAATGGATTGGCCTACCAGGCGTCCCGGCATAGAGCGTTTGTGTTTGTCGGTGGTGGCAAAAAAACCGGCGTGTGGACCGCCAAAACCCATAGGTACGCCGAAGCGTTGTGAACTTCCGACCACAACATCAGCACCCAGATCTGCGGGTGTTTTCAGCAGCGCCAGCGCCAGCAAGTCCGCGGCTATAACCACCATGGCTCTGTGTTGATGTGCACTATTCGAAAGTTCAGTTAAATCGTAGATATCGCCATAGGTGGTGGGATATTGCACCAACACACCAAAAACATCTTCCCAGTCGGATACCGGTTTAGTTTCGTCGAATTCCCGTAAAGCAATATTTAGTGGAGCCGCACGTGTCTCGAGTAAGACTTTGGTTTGTGGATGACAAAAAGTCGAAACCAGGAAAGTATTTTTCCTGCCGCGGCCGGCACGATGGCAAAGATTCATAGCCTCTGCGGCGGCTGTCGACTCATCCAGTAAAGATGCATTGGCGATATCCATTCCAGTCAACTCAGTGATCAAAGTCTGAAAATAAAATAAAACCTCCAATCGACCCTGTGAAATCTCCGGCTGATAAGGAGTGTAGGACGTGTACCAAGCAGGGTTTTCCAGTACATTCCGCTGGATCACCGATGGGGTATACGTACCGTAATACCCCTGACCAATCAGGGACTTGTTCAGCCGATTTTTTTTGGCAATTCCCCTTAATTCAGTCAGTGCCTGTTCTTCGCTCAGTGCGGACGGCAAGTCTAGTGGCGAGTGATCGGCAATAGACTGCGGAATGATGGCCTGAGTTAAGTCGTCCAGGGTTTTGTAGCCCAGCGTTTCCAACATGTGATCAATATCTGTTTGACGTGGGCCGATATGGCGGTGCAAAAACGGGGTCATAGCAATATTAGATTCCCTGTAAGTTTATTGAAAAACCGTAACGGAACGGCCTGAGCGATCAATTAATACGCTGGTGGAGTCTGGTGATTTTGCGCTAGC
>JBLIHY010000029.1:0-23157 GCA_047634655.1 Cellvibrionaceae bacterium | reverse complement strand
CTTGCGTTGCAGGGCGATGCCATCCGCGATTTGTTTTTTCGAGTGGGTCTGGGTCGAGACACCGGTACGGGGTTTCCCGGCGAATCCTCTGGCCTGTTGCCTCATCACGCGCGCTGGCAGCCCATCGTGCAAGCCAATTTTTCATTTGGCTATGGCCTCTCGCTGACGGCTGTGCAGCTCGCTCAGGCCTACAGCGTGATCGCCAATAACGGCATCAAGCGACCGGTATCATTGTTGCGCGTAGATCGGCGCCCCGATACTGAAAAAGTAATCGATGCCGCCGTCGCCAAACAGGTAAAAAATATGATGCGCAGTGTGGTTGAAGCCGCAGGAACTGGCACTCGAGCGGCTATCGATGCCTACTCTGTCGCCGGGAAGACGGGCACTACGCACAAGGTGGGTCGCGATGGCTATGCAGATGATCGGTATATTTCCCTGTTTGCAGGCTTCGCACCGGTCGATGATCCCAAAGTGGTCGCAGTAGTCGTCATACACGAACCCAGTCGCGGTCAGTATTTCGGTGGCGAGGTTGCAGCCCCTGTATTTGCTAATTTAGTCGAACGCAGTCTGCGCCTTTTACAAGTGCTGCCGCGCAGTCGCGAGCAGATCGATGCCGAACAGCGTTTTTCTGCAAATCCTACCGGGGATCCGATAACGTGATGGCGTCCGGTATGGTATCGAAGTCGATCTCTCTGGGTAATTTATTGCCAGAGCAGACCCTCTCAGGGGAGCTTACACGATTGGCGATCTGCGGTATGGCGATCGATAGTCGACAGGTCAAAAGTGATTATCTTTTTGTTGCTATGCAAGGCTTGCAGGCTCACGGTAAAAACTTTATTGCGCAAGCCATTGCCAACGGTTCTATCGCCGTATTGATCGATTTAGATGAAACGCTTGAGGACGTCTCCATACCTGTCATTCGCATCCGCGACTTAAGGTCGCGTTTGAGCGCGATTGCCGGACAGTTTTTTGGGCATCCTTCGCATTCGATGCGGCTGGTGGGTGTAACGGGGACCAATGGAAAAACTACCTGTACGTACTTGTTGGCGCAGGCTTACGCTGCCATGGGCAAGAAAGTGGGAATAATGGGCACATTGGGATATGGCCTGCTGGAAAAAGTCGAAGATCGATTCACCATCGCCTTGCGAGATACCAGCATGACAACGCCCGATGCTATTTATTCTCAAAAAATCTGTGCGCAGATGTTGGACCAGGGCTGCGAGCTCTTGGCGATGGAGGTGTCTTCTCACGCTTTAGCGCAAAAAAGAGTCGCCGGTCTCGCTGTGGATACGGCCGTCTTTACCAATTTGACACAAGATCACCTGGACTATCACGGGAACATGGCGGCATATGGCAATGCAAAATTGCAGTTATTTACAATGCCATCATTGAGTTTGGCCGTTGTCAATCAGGACGATCCGTTTGCCTATAAGGTGATCGATTGCGTCGGCAAACACTGTAAATTAATTACCTATAGTCTAGAAAAACGACACTCTATATCGGCGCGTGCTGACGCCCATCTTGTTCTGCAGGATTTCGTCTCTTCCGAAGCCGGTATGCAAGCGAAATTGTACTCCCCAGAGGGCACATTTCATCTTACCACTTCGTTAATAGGCCGTTTTAATTTGAGTAATTTATTGGCGGTTATTGCCAGTCTTTATGGCCAAGGAGAATCTCTGGATCTAATGGTTAGTCGTTTGTCGAAGCTAAAGCCTGTTCCCGGCCGCATGGAGCTGATTGCCAATCGCTTGGGGGTTCAGGTGGTCGTCGACTACGCCCATACCCCGGATGCTCTCGAAAACGCCCTGGTTGCACTGAAATCTAATCTTCAAGGCAAGCTATGGTGTGTGTTTGGCTGTGGAGGGAATCGCGATCGCGAAAAACGACCAGAAATGGCGAGGCTGGCCGAGTTACATGCCGATTACATTGTCATCACTTCGGATAATCCGAGGAAAGAGCCCGCCGCTCAGATTTTTTCGGACATAAACGCCGGGCTGCGAACGCCGGTAAAACCGATCGTCGATCGTCGAGAGGCCATAAAGCACGCCATTAATTCTGCAAAAGCTGGGGATGTTGTGCTCATTGCGGGCAAAGGACACGAGGATTATCAACTCATCGGCGATGAAAAATTACCTTCTGGAGATCAGCGACAAGCTCGACTTTTTCTCCGGCAGCGGGAAGCGGAGTGTGGTTGTGCTTAAACCTATTTCTCTCGACATACTGGCACAGCGATACGGCGGCGTGGCAATTAATGGCGCTCACCTATTTCATCAGGTCAGTACCGATACCAGGACCTTGGCGCGCGGTGATTTATTTGTTGCGCTTGAGGGCGATCGCTTTGATGCGCACGACTATTTATCTCAAGCTTTGGATAGGGGAGCAAAGGGATTAGTCGTCGACCAAAAATATAAACAAAAACTACCTGCGGCCGCTGGCCACGCAGTTTGGATGGTTAGCGATACAACGGTAGCGTTGGGTTTTATTAGTCATTACCAGCGGCAATATTTCCAATATCCGCTGATCGCTATTACGGGAAGCAGTGGCAAAACCACGGTCAAGGGTATGCTGCGAGAGATCTTGTCTGTTTCTGCCGGTAGCGATCGTGTTTTTGCCACACGAGGTAACTACAACAATCATATCGGCGTACCGCTGTCGCTATTGCAACTTAATCAGAGTCATCGATATGCGGTCATTGAAATGGGCGCCAGTGGGCCGAATGATATCGCTTATCTAACAGATATAGCGAACCCCAATGTCGCAGTGATCAATAACGTCATGGCCTCACATGTAGAGGGCTTTGGTTCAATTGATGCCATTGCCAAAGGCAAAGGGGAAATATATAAACAACTGGGTGATCAAGCCTGTGCCGTTATTAATGCCAGTGATCACTATGCAAAGCAATGGCTGCTACAAAATAGACGTCGGAAAGTTATTGCTTTTTCTACGTCGATGAAAAATATCTCTATAGAAAATATCTACTGCGATGTCCGAGCAGAGCGTGCAGAGAAACAAAAAAATGGTTGTTACACTTTTTCTCTGATCTGCGGCCGGCAATCTACTTTTGTCAAATTAAGCGTTCTGGGATCTCACAATATTGCAAATGCCATCGCCGCCGCTGCCTGCGCCCACGCGTTGGATGTTGATGTTGAGTCTATTGCCGAAGGCTTGAAAAATTTTGAAGGTGAGCCGGGGCGCTTGCAGATATCCCTAGGTATCGGCGGCGCTATTTTGATCGATGATACTTATAACGCCAATCCGGGTTCGATGAAGGCAGCCATCGATGTCTTGGCTTCTATGCCGGTTAAAAAAATTTTGGTAATGGGAGATATGGCAGAACTCGGCAGTAGAGACATACAGGAACACGAGGCGATTGGTCGTTATGTTGCCGAAAAAAATATTGATTACTTTTTTTCCGTGGGGGAGTTCAGTCAATATGCCAACGCTGCTGTCGTGGCAAATAATACATCTGTTGAAGTCAATCACTACAGCGATTGCGATGATTTAAGTGAGTACTTAAGAGGATGGTTAAATCAACGTATTAATCAGTCTATGAGTAGTGATTATGCAATTCTAGTGAAGGGGTCTCGAAGCTCAAAAATGGAACGTATCATCCGGGCGATTCAAATCGAAGGAGAGAATGATGCTAGTGTGGCTTGCTGAATATTTAGAGCAATTCAATAGTAATTTTTCGGTTTTCCAGTATTTAACGCTCAGGGCAATCTTTGGAATATTGACAGCATTATGTGTTTCATTACTCCTGGGACCTTGGATGATCCGCAAGTTAAATAATTTGCAGGTTGGCCAGTCAATAAGAGATGACGGTCCGGAGTCCCATTTAACTAAATCGGGGACTCCCACAATGGGTGGCTCGCTAATAATAGCTGCCATCATTCTGAGCGTACTTTTGTGGTCGGATTTATCTAATCGTTATATCTGGTTAGTACTCTTTGTTACCTTTAGTTTCGGTGCCATCGGCTTTGTCGATGATTACCGAAAAGTAGTTCGGAAAAATACTCGCGGCCTACCCGCTCGTTGGAAATATTTTTGGCAATCTATAGTTGGTTTGATGGCGGCCATCTATTTATATAGTTATTCGGTAACCCCCGCTGAGACGCAGTTAATTGTGCCGTTCTTTAAGCGCGTAGTTATCGATATGGATTTATTTTTTATCGTCCTGACTTACTGTGTCATTGTCGGTAGTAGTAACGCTGTTAACTTGACGGACGGTCTAGATGGCCTGGCAATCATGCCAACAGTAATCATCAGTGGAGCTCTTGGAGTCATCGCTTACGCAGTCGGTAATGCAACGTTCTCGGATTACCTGCATATACCTTATATTCCCGGGGCTGGTGAGCTCGTTATTTTTTGCGCTACTTTGGGTGGCGCCGGCTTGGGTTTTTTGTGGTTTAACACTTATCCGGCTCAGGTGTTTATGGGCGATATCGGTTCACTAGCGCTGGGTGCAGCACTGGGTGTAATTGCGGTTATTGTCAGACATGAAATTGTTTTTTTTATCATGGCGGGTATTTTTGTCATGGAGACAATCTCGGTTATTCTGCAAGTCACCTCCTACCGGCTAAGAAATAAACGAATATTTCGCATGGCGCCCATTCATCATCACTTTGAACTTAAAGGTTGGCCAGAACCTAGGGTTATCGTCAGATTTTGGATCATCACCTTTATTCTGACTTTATTTGGTCTGGCGACACTGAAGTTAAGATAGTTATGAACCTGATTGCTTCCAATAAATCGATTGTTGTTCTCGGGCTCGGAGTCACCGGCCTTTCAGTTGTCCGCTATTTAAGGAGAAAAAATCAATATTTTACGGTAATGGATTCTAGAAAAAACCCACCCGGTTTGGATGTTTTTCAGCGAGAATTTAAAGATGTTCGCATCTGTCTAGGTGAATTTGATCAATCTATATTAAATAATTCAACTCAGATTATTATCAGTCCAGGTATCGATTTAAAAATACCAGAAGTGGCTGCGGCAATCGCAGCCGGTATCGAAGTAATGGGTGATGTTGAGCTTTTTGCTCGCGAGTTATTGGAACAAAAGAGTCAAAAGCCGCTCATCGCGATCACCGGTACCAATGGCAAGACAACGGTGACGACCCTGGTTGGTCAAATGGCGAAAGATAGTGGCTTAAAAGTAGCGATTGGCGGAAATATTGGAAAACCCGTCCTCGATTTATTGGAAGAAGACTTTGACATCTATGTATTAGAGCTATCAAGTTTTCAATTAGAAACAACACAATCGCTAAAGCCAAAAGTAGCCAGCATACTCAATATTACCCTCGATCATATGGACCGCTACGACAGTCTTATGGAATATCATCGAGTTAAACAGAGAGTTTACTTTGGAGCAGAAAATATTGTTGCAAATCGCGCTGATCCTCTAACTCAGCCCCCTCTGGCAAAAGGAGTTTCTCTTTACAGTTTTGGTATTGATCAGCCGGATCGAAATGGATTCGGAACTAGAGTTGACAATGGACAAGCCATAATTGTCCACGAGTTTTCAAAATTACTACCAGTCAATCAACTGAAAATTCGCGGTCAGCATAATATTGCCAATGCTATTGCCGCTATGGCTATTGGCTATGTCGCCAATTTTCCTATTCAGTCCATGCTGTCTACATTAAAAAGTTTTCATGGATTACCGCATCGCTGCCAGTGGATTGCCAATATTAATGGTATAAATTTTTTTAATGATTCCAAGGCAACTAATGTCGGTGCAACTATTGCGGCCTTGTCAGGTTTTGGAAGTAACAAGAAAAACATTATTTTAATTACTGGAGGAGAAAGTAAAGGTGCAGATTTTTCACCTCTAAAACCAGTGATTCACAGATTTGTCTCGTCACTGATACTAATTGGCTGCGATGCCAATCTAATTGTCGATGCCATAGATAATGATGAGAAAGTAGAGTTTGCAAAAACGCTTAAAGAATCTGTTGCTATTGCAAAAAGCCACGCGATCAAGGGAGATATTGTTTTATTCTCTCCCGCTTGTGCCAGTTTCGATATGTTTATCAACTATGAAGATAGAGGCAATCAATTTATTGACGCCGTTAAAGGAATAGCGGCATGACAGAAATATACAGCTTATTCAATACGAAAGATTTTTTCGAAAAGCGACATCTTATTCAAATTAATTATTCTCTGTTGATTCTCTGTCTGACCTTGGTGAGTATTGGTCTTATAACAGTGGCCGCTGCGTCCATGGATTTTGCGGCAAATCGATATCAAGATCCATGGTATTTGGTTCGTCGTCAGCTGATTTATATTGCTGTGAGTTCGATATCAGCCATCATTATGTTCGCTATTCCAACGACTTTTTGGAAAAAATATGGCTGGCTATTGTTTTTTGTCGCGATATTTACATTAATTATTGTGTTAATTCCTGGTATTGGTCGAAGAGTTAATGGTGCCCAACGCTGGTTACAGTTTGGGCCATTGAGCATACAGGTATCTGAAATCGTTAAGTTGTGTTCGATTTTATTTTTCGCCAGCTACCTGACGAATAGTCAGTACTTTCTACAAACGCAGTGGCGAGAATTGCTCAAGCCCATCTTGATGCTGGTTGTTTTGATGTGGTTATTGCTTTTAGAGCCAGACTTTGGTGGAGCGGTAGTTCTAGCGGTAACCGTAGGCGCAATGTTGTTCTTGGCCGGCGCCAAACTTTGGCAGTGTTTTCTTTTGTTGGTTATCGGAACAGTTTTTTTGGCGATTTTAATTTTATCGGAAAACTATCGTCTCGACCGTTTAATGGTTTTTAAAGATCCATGGATGTTTCAATACAGTGGTGGATATCAGTTAACACAATCGTTAATTGCGTTTGGCCGCGGAGAGTGGTTTGGTCTGGGTTTGGGCAATAGTATTCAAAAAATGCTGTATTTACCCGAGGCGCATACAGATTTTATTTTCGCGATCTTCGCCGAAGAACATGGTTTCATCGGAGTAGTTTTTTTGTTTGGTTTGTTCGCGCTACTCATATACCAAATTATACGCATTGCCCTTAAGGCGATGCGGCGTAAAGATACTTTTATAACGCTGGCAGCGTTCGGGGTAGCCGTCTTATTTTCCTGCCAAATTTTGATAAATACCAGTGTGGCCTCTGGTTTTCTACCTACCAAGGGTCTTACTCTGCCTTTTATCAGCTACGGTGGTAGTAGCTTGATCGTTAATTTTTTGTTCATAGCTTTGCTTCTACGTTTTGATTATGACTTGGATGCGGATGTCATTGGGGATTCAAATTTAACTTCGTATGGAACTCACAATGAATAAGCAATGTTGTTATTTGATTATGGCAGGGGGTACCGGCGGACATATATTTCCTGCGATGGCTGTTGCAAAGCATCTAATTGAAAATGGATCGAAAGTTCACTGGTTAGGTACTGAAGCCGGTATGGAAAAAGATATTGTTTTATCGGCCGCAATAGATTTTCATCAGATAACTATCGAAGGCTTTCGAGGTAAGCATTTTTTTCAAAGGTTGATGGCGCCAATTCGACTATTGCTGGGCGTATTTCAATCTATCAAAATATTGACTAATCTGAATCCGGATGTGGTTGTTGGGTTTGGTGGATATGTGGCGGCACCAGGTGGTATAGCCGCTCGCTTACTTGGAAAGAAATTGGTGATTCACGAGCAGAATTCTATCGCTGGTAGTACCAATAAATTACTATCAAAAATCGCCACTAAGAATTTAGTGGCCTTCCCCGAAAGTCTACCTAATTCGACGGTAGTGGGTAATCCGCTTAGAAAAGAAATTAGTGGGTTATTCAATACTCAATATGCCATTAACGCAGATCAAAAAATTAATCTGCTGGTAACGGGAGGAAGTTTAGGCGCCTCGGCTATTAATGATTTAATTCCAGCTGCAATATCATTAATTAGTCCGGATATACGACCAAATATCTGGCATCAAACTGGAAAAAACAAGCTGGAAAAAGTCCTCGATGATTATCGGGCACTCAATATCGAAGCTCGCTGTGAGGAGTTTATCAAAGAAGTTGGCGAAGCCTATCAATGGGCCAATATCATCATTTGCCGTGCTGGAGCGTTAACGGTTAGCGAGGTTGCTGTGGTCGGAGTCCCCGCTATTTTTATCCCTTATCCCTATGCGATTGACAATCATCAAAAAGCTAATGCGCTCTGGCTGGTTAACAGTAGCTCGGTATTGATGATGGAAGAGTCCCAGCTAAATAAGGAAAAACTAGCTGAAGCACTGAGTCTGCTATTGAAAAATCATTCTCGGCTAAAGCATATTAGTCAAGCTTTAAAAGCAGTGGCAAAACCTGAGGCAACTGAGCGTGTTGCGGCTGTTTGCCGGGAAGTTTGTCATGGAAAATAAAGTTGTCTTATCCACCAACTCTTTTTGCGTTCCAGAGATGCGACGTATCAAGCGCATCCATTTTATTGGTATTGGTGGCGCTGGAATGAGTGGTATCGCCGAAGTTTTACTTAACCAAGGCTATAATATATCTGGATCTGACTTGATGGAAAGCGCTGTAACCGAACGCTTAAAATTAAATGGGGTAACCATATTCATTGGACACAATACCGCTAACGTCGAGAATGCTGACGTCGTGGTTAACTCTAGTGCTGTTGATTTTGATAATGTGGAAATGCAAGCCGCGCGCGAGATGAGAATTCCCGTTGTACGTAGAGCAGAAATGCTCGCCGAGCTCATGCGTTATCGACACAGTATTGCAGTGGCGGGTACGCACGGTAAAACAACGACAACCAGCTTGATTACCTCGATTTTAGTTGAGGCAAAATTAGATCCTACTTTTATTATTGGAGGGTTAGTACACAGCGTTGGTACTAACGCCAAGCTGGGAACCAGCAATTACTTAGTTGCCGAGGCAGATGAAAGCGATGCCTCTTTCTTACATCTACAACCTATGACGTCGGTAATCACAAATATCGATATGGATCATATGGAAACCTACGAAGGCGACTTTGCGAGACTTAAAAGTGCATTCGTAATATTCAGTCACAACCTCCCCTTTTATGGATTGCTCGTTGTCTGCGGCGACGACCCCGTTATCAAGGAGCTGATGCCCGATATTTCTAGACAAATTGTTACTTACGGTTTTGATGAAGATAATGATTATCGCGCGGTAAATGTTGTCCATGACGAGCGAAAAATGCAATTCACTGTTGTCGGGGAATTATTAAAAGAAAAAATAGGCCACGAAAGTTTTCTGATTGAGCTAAATATACCGGGTAGACATAATGTCCTTAACGCCCTTGCGGCGATTGCTGTAGCACTCGATGAAAATATCGATAAAAAAGTGATTCAGAGCAGCCTTGAAAATTTCCAAGGCGTTGGCCGTCGCTTTCAAGTTCACGATGAGTTTTTGATTGCAAAAGGCGATCGGCGGGGTTCCGCAATGCTAGTTGATGATTACGGTCACCATCCGCGCGAAGTTCTTGCGACCATTGATGCAGTGCGTAGTGGCTGGCCGAAGCGTCGATTATTAATGATTTACCAGCCACATCGATACACTCGTACACGAGATTTATTTGAGGATTTTGTCGATGTTTTATCTCAGGTCGATGTGTTAATTCTTTTAGAGGTGTATCCCGCTGGTGAAGCTCCCATTAATGGTGCCGACGGCCGCCATCTGAGTCGTAGCATTCGACAGCGATTAAAAGTAGACCCTGTTTTCGTTGAAGATATGACTTCTGTTCCAGAAATTCTCAGGGGCTTAGTAGAGCCCAATGACATCATCGTCACCCAGGGTGCGGGAAATATCAGTAAGTTAACGAGTAATCTAATCAGAGATAAATTGGTTTGGTCTCATTAATGAAAAAATTTGATTTTTCGAAACTCGGTCGTCTCGGAGTCTTGTATGGAGGCTCTTCCGCGGAGCGTACTATTTCCATTGAAAGTGGAGAGGCTATTGTTGATGCTTGTCGCCGCTTGGGTATTGACGTCGTTCCAGTGTTATTAAATCAAACCCTGGTCATAGAGACGCTTCAATCTGTCGATATTGATGCCGCATTCATCGCTTTGCATGGTGGTATTGGTGAAGATGGTCGCCTACAGTCTTTATTGAATTTCATGAGAATTCCTCATACGGGTAGCGATACCCAGTCCTCAATGGTGGCGATGGACAAAGTGATGTCGAAGCGTATTTGGCGTGGGATGAATTTAAATACGCCAAATTTTATTGTCTTAGGAAAAGTATTTGATGCCGAAGATGTATTACGTCAGTTAGGAGGAGAAGCCATCGTTAAACCTTCACACGAGGGCTCGAGTATTGGAATGACAGTGGCAACAAATTCCAAAGAGTTAATGGCTGCTCATGAACTTGCCTCGCGCTATGATTTTAGTGTCTTCGCGGAAAAGCTTATTCGTGGTCCTGAATATACAGTGGCTTTTTTAGATGGTGAAACATTACCGCCTATAAAACTGGAAACGGACCATTTATTTTACGATTACGATGCCAAATATCACGCTGACGATACCCGTTATTTATGCCCCTGTGGTTTATCGAAAAATGATGAAATGAAATTGAAGGAAGTGGCATTGCAGGCCTTTACCAGTCTACAGTGTTCCGGTTGGGGTCGAGTCGATCTTATGTTGGACCACAATGGAGATTTTAGTATTTTAGAAGTCAATACCGTCCCGGGGATGACCAGTCACAGTCTTGTTCCCATGGCGGCTAAAGCCGCTGGATACTCTTTTGACGAATTAATAGCCAGAATTCTCTCAGCGGTTAAACCGGTTAATTAGAATGTATAGCGCGAGTTTAATTAACAAGAAAAAAAAGCGAAATATTCGCAAATCCACTGGATTTGAATCGATGATTAAAAAAAATCTGATTCGAGTAGTCGCTTTTTCTTTAGCGGTTTTTTTGTTCGTTCTAGTATTGGGCGCGACGGGTTATTTTTCTATTAAATTTTTTAATGATTTTCTAGATCGTCCAATTCAGCATGTCGATATACAAGGGGAACTCAACCATCTGGAAAAAAGTCAGCTGTTGTTAGAGGTTGAAAACCATCTGACAACCAGTAGTTTTATTAAAGAAAATTTATCTGATATCCAGAGTGTATTAGAGGCACATCCGTGGGTTGATGAAGTCCATCTTCGACGTCAGTGGCCAGATAAATTGTTAGTAAAAATTATTGAGCAGCGGCCAATCGCTCGCTGGGAAAAGATAGGCTTTTTAAATCACCGGGGGGAGTTGATTCGCTTAGAAAAACATTCCAAGCTCGATCAGCTTCCTGTTTTAGTGGGATCGCCCGAGAATTCCCGAGAGTTAATGCGTCAATATCAAGACTTGTCTCTCATTCTGGGTCGCTATGATCTTAAACTTGATAAGTTGGAAAAAAAATTGCTCGGTAGTTGGCGGATTTATCTTGATAACGGTTGGTCGATTATTACTGGCCAAAACGACAGTATTAAAAAAATACAGAAACTCATGATTATGGTATCGGAAAATAAAATTGATCATCTTAATAACGTCAGTGTATTTGATTTACGTTATGAAAATGGTCTGGCTGTTCGGTGGACGGCTATACCGAAACTGACTGTCAATGTGGATGGATACCTTGAATAAAATAATTGGAGTTGATTATGGCAAGCGATAGTCAGTTGATTGTTGGCTTGGATATAGGAACGTCTAAAGTTGTCGCTATTGTTGGAGAAATGAACGGCAATGGACAGGTAGATGTAATTGGTATCGGGACTCATCGTTCTACGGGCTTAAAGAAAGGTGTCGTGGTAAATATTGAATCCACGGTGCAATCTATTCAGCGTGCGATTGAAGAAGCTGAACTCATGGCTGGGTGTGAAATACATTCAGTTTATGCGGGTATTGCCGGTAGTCATATCAATAGTTTGAACTCGCACGGCATTGTCGCTATTAAAGATCGCGAGGTCATGAATCAGGATGTCGATCGTGTTATCGATGCGGCACAGGCGGTTGCAATTCCCGCAGACCAGCAGGTGTTACATATTCTCCCACAGGAATATGTAATCGATAGTCAGGAGGGAGTAAAGGAACCGCTGGGTATGTCTGGTGTTCGTCTCGAAGCCAAGGTGCACCTGGTTACTTGTGCAGTTAACGCGGCGCAAAATATTGAAAAATGTATTCGCCGCTGTGGTTTGGATGTCGAAGATATTATTTTGGAGCAATTGGCCTCCAGCTATTCTGTGCTGACGGAGGACGAGCGTGAACTCGGTGTCTGTCTAGTGGATATCGGTGGAGGTACTACCGATATTGCTATTTTTACAGAAGGCTCGATTCGGCATACGGGTGTTATTCCTATTGCGGGTGACCAAGTCACCAATGATATTGCCATGGCGCTCAGAACACCGACCATGCACGCTGAGGAAATTAAAATTAAATACGCCTGTGCACTGGCAAAACTAACGAATGCCGACGAGGCTATTCAAGTCCCAAGCGTTGGCGATCGGCCCTCGCGTAGCTTGTCTCGACAGGCACTAGCCGAAGTCGTCGAACCGCGCTATGAAGAATTATTTTCTCTAATACAAGCAGAACTACGCCGCAGTGGCTATGAGGATTTAGTGGCTGCGGGCATCGTTCTCACCGGAGGAACCTCGAAGATGGAAGGTGTTGGTGAGCTGGCAGAAGAGATTTTTCACATGCCAGTTCGAATCGGTTCACCACAAAACGTAAAGGGCTTAGTAGATATTATCGCTAATCCTATTTATGCCACGGGCGTTGGCCTCTTGTTGTATGGAATGAAACAACACGCCCAGAGTAGACGAAGTAATCCACGCCAGAGAAATCAGGAAAATCTCATCAGTAAAATCAAGCGTTGGTTTCAAGGAGGCCCATAGAAAATGAATTTTCAACCGAATGTACAGCAGTGAATTTAGCAGTTTGATTCACATGCCATCAAAAATCGCAAGCCATAAAAATTTAGTAAAAAAGGGGAAATGCCATGTTTGAACTCATTGATAATGTTCCGCAATCCGCAGTCATTAAAGTTATTGGTATCGGTGGTGGGGGCGGCAACGCCGTACGCCATATGATGAATAGTTGTGTGGAGGGTGTAGATTTCATTTGTGCTAATACCGACGCGCAAGCGCTGAAAGATGTCGATGCCCGGGTTGCCCTGCAGCTGGGCGGTGGCATGACCAAAGGCCTCGGTGCGGGAGCCAATCCCGAAATCGGTCGTCAATCCGCTATTGAAGATCGCGACCGCATCGCGGAAATCTTGGAAGGTGCCGATATGGTTTTTATCACGGCAGGTATGGGCGGAGGAACGGGCACGGGCGCGGCACCCGTGGTTGCGGAAGTCGCAAAAGATATGAATATCCTGACGGTGGCGGTGGTGACCAAACCTTTTCCGTTTGAGGGCCGTAAGCGTATGCAGATTGCCGATGAAGGAATCAAACATCTACAACAGCATGTAGACTCTTTGATTACCATTCCCAATGAACGTTTGTTGACTGTTCTGGGATCTGGCGCCAGTTTAATCGAAGCCTTTAAAGCGGCGAACGATGTTTTGCTTGGCGCCGTACAAGGTATCGCTGATCTCATCATAAGGCCCGGGATGATCAACGTGGATTTTGCAGATGTGCGCACGGTGATGTCTGAAATGGGCATGGCGATGATGGGAAGTGGCTCGTCCTCGTCGGATAACCGCGCTCGCGAAGCTGCTGAAGCCGCTATTCGTAGTCCGTTGCTGGAGGGTGTCAACCTTCAAGGTGCGAGAGGTATCTTAGTCAATATCACCGCGGGTTTGGATTTGTCTCTCGGCGATTTCAATGAGGTGGGAGAAACCATTGAGAGCTTTGCTTCTCCAGATGCCACCGTGGTGGTCGGTACCGTTATCGATCCCGAACTGACAGACGAACTCAAAGTCACAGTGGTTGCGACAGGCCTGCAAGGTCCCAAGGTGGAAAAGCGCGCGCCAGAAGCCAGAGCCGTTGTCAAAAATACGCGTGGCAAGCCTATTTCCGAGAACTATGCAGAGCTAGACAAGCCAGCGGTTATGCGTAAAACAGCGGCAGCGCCTTCTTCTCAAAAAGCGGCTCATCAACGCGCTGAAGGCGATTTCGAGTACCTCGATATCCCTGCTTTTTTGAGAAGTCAGGCGGACTAAGCTGAAGATTTCGGGAAACAATACATAAGGCGCTGGAACCAGCAGTGATTTTTGATGTCGGATAGTGTGGCTAATAGTTTAATGCGACTAGGTTTCTCTCATCTTATTCGTTAATCTGTTCCACCGATCCAAAAAATCTTATTTAACTGTTTGAAAGTTCTGCCGAATGCACAAATTGTAGAGAAAAGTCCGTTCTGACAAGCTATCTATGGCTTATAATTTGCATGTAAAATAGGGTGATTCGAGCGAGCAACCGACACGCCATTTTTTGCTTTGTCAGTAGTTGCCACTCCTGACCAAAATTCCATCTTTATCATGCGGAAGAGGTAAACCACGCGATGATTCACCAGCGCACTTTAAAAAATGAAATATGTGCAACCGGTGTCGGTCTGCACACAGGTGAGAAAGTCTATTTGAAGCTTAAGCCAGCACCTGTGGATGCTGGCATCATCTTTCGTCGCGTGGATTTGGATCCGGTTGTTGATATTCCCGCCATTGCAGAGAACGTAGGTGAAACGACCTTGTCGACTACACTTGTCTCTCGGGGAGTAAAAGTTTCTACCGTTGAGCACTTGCTCTCTGCCATGGCAGGACTCGGGATCGATAATGCTATCGTTGAAGTTTCGGCTGCCGAGGTTCCTATCATGGACGGCAGTGCTGGTCCCTTTGTTTTTCTGATTCAATCGGCAGGAATCCGAGAGCAGGATGCATCCAAAAAGTTTATTCGTATCAAAAAAGCACTTGATATTACCGAGGGCGACAAAAAAGTAAGTTTTAAACCTTTTAACGGCTTTAAGGTGAGTTTTAGTATCGATTTCGATCACCCTGCCTTTCGCAACCGCTCGTTAGAAGCCACTATTGATTTCTCGAGTACTTCTTTTGTTAAAGAAGTCAGCCGCGCCCGTACCTTTGGTTTTATGCACGAGATTGAATATCTACGTTCCCAAGGTTTAGCAAAAGGGGGCAGTATGGACAATGCTATCGTTGTTGATAATTATCGTGTCCTTAATGAAGATGGTCTCCGCTACGAAGACGAATTCGTCAAACACAAGATCTTGGATGCGATAGGTGATCTGTACTTGCTGGGCAACAGTCTCATTGGCGAGTTCTCCGCACACAAATCCGGCCATGCGCTCAACAATAAGTCGCTTAGGCAGCTTATTGCTCAAAAGGATTGTTGGGAAGTGGTCACTTTTGATGATGAAGCTGAAGCCCCCATCTCTTATGTCAAACTGGCTATGTCGGTTTAGTTGTACGATAAATCATTCCATGTGCGAGGTTGTTCCACCTTCGATTAGCCAACAACTGCGAATTCAAAACGGGTAGCTCTACTGTATCCAAAAGGCCAAAACCTAGCGATTTTCCCAGACATATCTCACAATGGTCTTGATTCTTCGCAAAAGAAAATGTACTGTCCGGGATTAATCAAATCTGCGGATCTTAGCCTGTTCAAACCGCATACCTTCCCTTTATAAAGCACAACCAACTAATCTAATTTGATGAAAATTATCGTCTTTAGTAAAGACTCTAGTAAGGTTCACTACCTTAGTGTGAGCAGGTGGTCCCGCGCCTTTTTATCCATTTGTTTTTTGGGGCTACCCCTAGGGATTGGTACCTATCTTGGCCACAAAGCGGCTACTGTTAACAATGATCCAGCCAGTGAGTTGTTGACAATTGAAGCCGCAAAGAAATGGTCCGAGCAGTTGGCACAGCAGAAAGAGCAAGTAAACGAAACCAAGTCAGAGGCTAATGCCCAACTGAACGCCATTACCCTGCGGGTGTCTGAACTTCAGGCCAGATTAGTTCGCTTGGACGCTCTAGGCGAACGCTTAACCACAATGGCTAAATTGGATGATGGCGAATTTGATTTTAATTGGTTACCTGGAATTGGTGGTCCCGAGAGTGTCATTCTTGGTGAGACTTATAAGCTACCCACATTCATGGAAACGGTCGACCAACTGGCTGAGCAAATCGAGGACCGCGAACAACAGCTGGACACCCTAGACGACTTATTGGCCAAGCGCGAATTGCAAGATGCCGTTTTCGTCACCGGTCGTCCGGTGAAAAAAGGGTGGATGTCTTCTCGCTATGGACCGCGAACCGACCCCTTTAGCGGTAAACCATCTTGGCATAGCGGTGTTGATTTTGCAGGCAAATCCGGTTCGGAAATTATTGCTGTCGCCGCTGGAGTGGTAGTAGAGTCCGGAGTGCGCAGCGGCTATGGTGAAATTGTTGAGATTAATCACGGTAGTGGTCTTAAGACTCGTTACGCTCACAATAAGCAAAATATCGCCAATGTCGGTGATGTGGTCAAAAAAGGTCAGGTCATTGCCTTAATGGGTGAAACGGGTCGCTCGACTGGCCCCCATGTTCACTTCGAAGTTTACAAACACGGCCGCGCGGTCGATCCCACCTCGTATATTCATCGCACTCGTCGATAATAAGTCTTACACAAATCAAAAAATTCGTGTTCACAACATCAGCTGTAGCTGTCCACTCGCTCTGTGATTGATAACTTAACTCCCTCAATTTTAAGTTACTGTCTACACAAAGAGCGACAAAAATCAGGCATTCACTAAATCACCCATGTTCAGTAAATTCATTAAAGCTGTTGTTGGCTCCAAAAATTCCCGCGAACTAAAGCGTATGGGTAAGCTGGTTGAGCAGATTAATCAGTTGGAGTCCGATTTTGAATCGTTCAGTAACGAACAACTAGAATCGAAAACTGCCGAGTTCCGGCAACGGCACTCGGCGGGCGAAACACTGGATCAGCTCTTACCAGAAGCGTTTGCGGCAGTGAGAGAAGCTTCAAAACGCACTCTTGGCTTGCGGCATTTTGATGTGCAAATGATTGGTGGCATAACGCTTCACGAAGGTTGTATTGCTGAAATGCGTACTGGCGAAGGAAAAACCCTGGTGGCGACCCTGCCCGCTTACTTGAATTCCCTGGCAGGTAGCGTCCATGTCGTGACAGTCAATGATTATCTCGCCAGCCGCGATGCTAACTGGATGTCCCCAATTTACGAATTTTTGGGTATGTCAGTAGGCATTATTCAGAGCATGCAGGATAACGAAAATAAACATGCGGCTTATCAGGCAGATATTGTGTATGGAACCAACAACGAGTTTGGCTTTGATTACTTGCGCGACAACATGGCTTTTGGAAAAGAGCAAAGAGTACAAAAGCCACTGTCTTTTGCCATTATCGACGAAGTCGATTCAATTCTGATCGACGAAGCTAGAACGCCTCTAATCATATCCGGTCAAGTCGAAAACAATGCTGAACTCTACAGAAAAATCAATACGCTTATTCCCAAGCTGACTCTGCACACATTCAATGATGAGTCTGGTGAAGGCGAGCAGGGTGACTATATTCTGGATGAAAAGCAACGCCAGGTGGAATTAACGGAAACGGGGCATCAGAAAGTTGAAAATTTGCTGACAAAGATGGGTCTTCTCGATACTGATGACAGCCTTTACGCCGCTACTAATCTCAGTTTGCTTCACCATATCCACGCGGCCCTTAAAGCCCATGCACTTTTCAAAAAAGATATTCACTACATTGTTCAAAATGAAGAAATTCTATTGATCGATGAACACACTGGCCGCACTATGCCGGGCCGTCGGATGTCCGAGGGTCTGCATCAAGCGATCGAAGCCAAAGAAGGTGTCGCCATTCAGAGTGAATCACAGACTTTGGCTTCTACTACTTTCCAGAACTATTTCCGCCTGTACCCAAAATTATCGGGTATGACCGGTACAGCTGATACCGAAGCCTTTGAATTTCGACAGACTTATGGCCTCAACGTCGTAGTTATTCCCACCAACAAGTCCATTATTCGCCAAGATTTAAACGATCTAATCTTTCTATCGGTCGAGGAAAAGTACGACTCGATTTGTCAGGAGATTATCGAGTACCAACAGAAAAATGCCCCTATCTTGGTAGGTACGGCATCTGTGGAAGCGTCGGAAGCTTTGTCCAAGAGGCTTAAAAAGGAAGGTATTTCCCATCATGTGCTCAACGCTAAATTTCACGAAAAAGAGGCGGAAATTATTGCTCAAGCGGGTCGTCCCAAGGCGGTTACTATTGCCACTAACATGGCTGGTCGAGGGACAGATATCGTATTGGGCGGAAACCTGGAAGCTGAATTAGCGGCACTGGAAAACCCGACCGAGCAGGAAGTTTCTGAAGTAAAAGCAAACTGGCAGGAACGACAAAAACGAGTGTTGGAAGCGGGCGGATTGCATATTCTCTGCACCGAACGTCATGAATCGCGTCGCATCGATAATCAGCTTCGTGGTCGGGCGGGTCGCCAGGGTGATCCAGGATTGTCGCGTTTTTATCTATCCATGGAAGATAATCTGATGCGGCTTTTTATGTCGGATCGCGTTCGCGGATTTATGCAGTCTCTCGGCATGGACAAAGGCGAGGCCATTGAACACAAAATGGTGACCAACGCCATTGAAAAAGCCCAGCGTAAGGTGGAAGGCCGCAACTTTGATATTCGCAAACAATTACTTGAATTTGACGATGTGGCCAACGATCAGCGCCAAGTGGTCTACAACCAGCGCAATGATCTACTGGAAGCCACATCTATTCGCGACGTCGTGAACAATATCCGTCGCGACGTAGTGAACAATATTGTCGATGGCTATATTCCACCCCAAAGTATGGAAGAACAGTGGGATATCCCGGCATTGCAGCAGCTTATTCAAAGTGAATACGACGTAAATCTATCTATTCAACAGTGGTTGGATGAAGACGATAAGCTGCACGAAGAAACCCTTCGAGAGAAAATTCTCGCTGAGATCCAAGCGAGTTACGATGCCAAATGTGAACGTCTGGATCCCACTCTGTTAGAAATTGAGAAACAGGTGATGCTGCAAATTCTGGATATACAGTGGAAAGAACACTTGTTGAACATGGATCATTTGAGACAAGGCATCAATCTGCGCGCTTACGCCCAGAAAAACCCCAAGCAAGAATACAAGCGCGAATCCTTCGAGTTGTTCCAATCCATGTTGGAAACCATAAAGTCAGAAACCATTCGTGTTCTGGCTCGAGTCGAACCTGTCGCTGACGAAAAAATGGAGGAGATGGAAGCACAGCGACGAATTCAGCAACAACGGGGTGTCGAACTGAAACATGCTCAGTCCTCTGCTTTGGAAGAAACGCCAACACAGGCCGATCAAACAACAGCCGAGCAGCCGTATGTCAGGCAGGATCGAAAAGTCGGGCGCAACGAACCTTGTCCGTGTGGCTCGGGACAAAAATATAAGCAGTGTCACGGCAAGCTCTAGTCATCTGATGATTTGCAAAACTCGATCGCCTAAAAGCCATAACAGCTTTTCTCAAAAGCAGCATTCAAGTCTAGAAAACTCCGCGGAGTTTTTACAAGGCTAGAGATAACAGCCATGAGCTTAGAATAATAGCGACCTTAATAAAAAGTAGCGGTGAGAGTAAAAATCATGAATATAGAAAAAATTACTTTCCCCCCTATGCCACCTATACCCGGCGTGCGTTTGAATGCCGTCAGTGCCGACATCAAAAAACAGGGACAGCTGGATTTAACTTTAGTTGAGCTGCCGGAAAACACCATGGCCTGCGGTCTCTTCACTCAAAATATCTTTTGTGCGGCGCCGGTAACCGTCTGTAAAAATCACCTGGAGAAAACTCACAACAGCCGCTATCTGCTGATCAATTCCGGTAATGCCAACGCTTGCACTGGCGAGGAAGGGATGACAGCCGCTCAGCGATGCAGTCAACAGCTAGCCGCGCAAGCGAATGTTTCGGTTAATCAAGTACTGCCATTTTCGACGGGTGTTATCGGCGAGCCACTGCCGACGGAAAAAATTTGCCAGAGTCTTCCCTTGTTAATGGATGGTCTCGATGAAAACCACTGGGACTTGGCGGCCAAAGGCATAATGACCACCGATACTTGCCCAAAGGGCGCTACTCAGACCATCGTAATTGATGGCGAACCGTTAATTGTCAATGGGATCGCCAAGGGCGCGGGGATGATCAAACCCAATATGGCAACCATGCTGGCTTACATTGTCACTAACGCTCAAGTCTCTGCAGAATTATTACAGGCAACGTTGAAAGAGGCTAACGATCTTTCTTTTAATCGCATTACCATCGATGGCGATACTTCCACCAACGACAGTGTCATTCTGGCCGCAACCGGCAAATCAGCTATTGCGCTTCGGGATCCCAGTGATGAGCACTATTTAGCTTTTCGTCAGGCAGTGATTACCGTTTTTCAAACCTTGGCTCAATCCATAATTCGCGATGGTGAAGGCGCGACCAAGTTTGTCAGTATCACCGTGGCGGAGGGTAGCAGTTCTCAACAGTGTCTGTCTGTTGCTTACGCTATCGCTCAATCGCCCCTCGTCAAGACCGCTCTTTTTGCCTCAGACCCCAATTGGGGGCGCATTGTCGCTGCGATCGGTTATGCTGATGCCCGCGGCTTGAACCCCCAAAAAATAAAGATATTTCTCGATGATGTTTTGATTGTGGAAAACGGCGGTCGCGCAGCCAGTTATCGGGAAAGCGAAGGCCAGCGAGTGATGTCGCGACCGGAGATTAATATCCGCGTCGGTTTAGCCTGCGGAGATTTTTCTGAAACAGTTTGGACGACGGATTTATCTTACGACTATATTAAAATCAACGCCGAATATAGAACCTAGTCCCAGTTCCCGATTATCCGAGATGTCAGAAATTATTCATGTCGCTGTAGGCGTTCTAATTAATTCGAATCGAGAAGTCCTGTTAGCCAAACGGAAAAAACAGGCGCACCAAGGTGGTTTATGGGAATTTCCCGGTGGCAAAGTCGAGCCAGGGGAAACCGTATTTTCTGCTTTAAAGCGCGAGCTCCAGGAAGAAGTTGGCATCACCATCCGTGGCGCTAAATCTTTTTTAACAATCCAACACGATTACGGCGATAAAGCCGTCCTGCTCGACGTTTGGTTTTCCAAGCAATTCTCCGGCCGCGCTTGTGGTCTGGAAGGTCAGCCTATTAAATGGCTCGCCATCGAGCAACTTCCGCACTATCCCTTCCCCGCGGCTAATCAAGCGATTATTGATAAGTTGCTAGAGTATTCATTCCGCTAGCCGAAAAGTTTTTGTGCTGTTCGTTTTAATTACGGACTTAAAACCACTTCAGTACTATTCTCTATCCTGTTCGACATAAGTTTATCGTTATTTGAGAGCACAATATTTGTTGCTGCTGTGCAGTATTCTACTATTGCGACCGCTTTTGCTAATTTTTTATCACTTGTGTACTTCACAACTACTTTAATTCTGCGTTTTACTATATTGAAATTTTTTTTCACAATCTGGTCAATTTATATGGAAATGTACATACACATACCTTGGTATGTAGTTATATGATGCAAGCTCTGATTCTTGGTTGGCTTTATTTCATGGATCAGCAGTGATTTTTCGAATCATATTACTCGTGAATTACTCCACAATTTAGATTAGTTTTGTAAAAAATGCTTTACTTATACTTTTTTTTATAGCGATAATCAACTTGAGTCAGTGATTTTTAGATTAACACGTCGTCTGGTTTTTCTGGGTAACAGTGTCTTTAATTTGAATAAATTTTTTAAAGGGAGCAGTACTCAACGCTACCTTTAGCCTGGTGAAGAACACCGGCTTAGAGCAATTTTTTAAAAGGATTTAAGTTGCAAGTGATTAATTGTAATGATGAAAAAGGAATTATTAAGAGAGAGCTACGGCGTAGTTCTTCATTTTCTTTAAAAAAATTTCTGCCCGCCAAAATTGCCTTTAGCGATACCCAAGCTCTGCTCGAAAACATCAATAGCCTACGAAATGCAACTAGGATCTATGATCAGTTTTTAATATATTCTAGGCGACGCATTGAATCTCAAGCATATTTCTCAACTGGCGTTGACGGCTTTTTTTCCCACAAAGTCTTTGTCAGTTTACAACTCCCATTCAGATATTTTTTCTTATTTAATTTATCTAGCTCGAAACGACATAGTTCTATTGTCGCTACTGCCCGCTCGTGCCCTGGTCAAGAAATTTGCCAACGGTTTTTCGAATCTAAATCGACTTCCAGTTTAATTTTCAACTATACCTCTTCCAAAGCTGAATCTGTCAATGTTTCTCCCCAGGGAAATGCTGATAATTTAATGGCTCCACAAATGGATCCATTAAATACAGTTCTTCACAAGAACTTATCACTACTAAATTTTAATTTTGAGACTTGATAGGTTTTAAGTTTTAGTAATGGAATACCTAATTTTTTAGATGGATCTTTTAAATGAATTTTTTTAGCAATAATAGACGGCTGATAATCACGTTAATTATTTTTCTGTTTTCGGGCTTCGCAACAAATGTCATTGCGCAACAGCTTCAGACTCATTCAGGACCAATTTCGAGTGACGAGACCTGGTTATCTTCTGAAATCCACAGAGTAAGCGGGTCGGTTACAGTGGCTGGTGGGGTAACGCTGACTATCGAACCCGGTGCTATCGTTAAGTTTGATTCAAATACCTCGTTACAAATTAACGGCGTTTTAGTCGCCGAGGGCGATAATTCGAACAATATTATTTTTACTTCTTATCGCGACGACAGTGTGGGTGGCGATACCAATGGCGATGGCGACAGTGTGGGCCAGCCGGGTGATTGGTATTACTTGGGTTTTTCCAATAGTACAACATCTTCTTTAGTGGTGATGGACCACGTTGAGATCCGCTATAGCGGTAGCAACTATTATGGATCGTTATATATTAATCAGGCCGATATCGCGGTAACCAATAGCGCCATTCTGGATAGTGGTGGTCGCGGTATTACTATCACCAACGCATCGCCTTATTTGGGTAATAACCGCATTGAACGCAGTGCTTCTGCAGGGATATACGTAGACGGTGGTGGTAGTAGTCCGACAATCCACAGCAATGGCATTCGCAATAACAATGCCTCTGGTGTTCATTCCCGATACGCTAACGTTACATTGACGGACAATACTATTGAAGGCAACGGTAATTGGGGATTCTACGCCTTCGATACTAACGGGACTAACGTTCTCACCGGCAA
>JBLIHY010000028.1:0-23193 GCA_047634655.1 Cellvibrionaceae bacterium | reverse complement strand
ATTCCCCGGCAGCCGCCGATGCATTAGACCCACCGCTGAAACCCCGGCCATTTTTAATAAGCGTGGAGTCGCCGCCACTGTTGCTGCCGGGATACCAAACCAGGGTACAAATTTACTCACCTTGCGGCCGTAATCCTGATCCGGTGCATACCATAGCCATCCGCCTTTCTTCATCGTTCGTACCATGCCGCGAATATCTCGCCGGTGTAAAAGCTTTGAGTCGGGATTGTGGCGTTGTCGCCCCCAGCTTTGCACAAGGTCAAAAACGGGATTTTTGTGAGGTCGATAGGACATATACATATCGAAATCACGATTGATAATCATATTGCAAATTTCTAGAGTATTGAAATGAATGCCAATAATTAAAGCACCTTGCCCCCGATCTTGGATAGATTGCCAATGCTCCTGGCCTTTTACTTTGAAAAGCTTGCGTAAACGTCGGTAAGGCATAAACCAAGCCATGCCCACTTCCACTACAGTCAAACCGTAGGAAATACAATTTTCCTTTACCAGATCTTTTCGCTCTGCTTTCGATAGATTCGGGAAGCAAAGTTCAATATTAGTTCCCCCAATACGGCGCCGTTGATTTGCAAATCGGTAAAAAAGATGGCCCAGGATTCGACCTAGGCCCATTTGCCAGGAATAGGGGAGTTGGGCGACGATGAAAGACAGCCCCAGGCTCAGCCAGGTCAGCCAGTACCTCGGGTGTAATAGAGACAGTTTAAATTCTGGTGCTTTCATGAAATTGATGAAATCAAGGGGCTGGGTTGCAGTATTGTCGATGGATAGCTTCGATACCCGCTAAAATATCTTCGTTCAAGTGAATTTCCAGACTGGCAATATTTTGTTTTAGTTGTTCCAGATTTGTGGCACCGATGATATTCGCAGTTAAAAATGGCTGGTGATTGACAAAAGCCATGGCTAAATTGACGAGTGATAAATTAAATTTTTCAGCTAAATCAGCGTAAGCCTGGGTGGCATTTTGAGCGTAGGGGTTAGTGTATCGAGAAAAACGTTCGTACAAGGTTAGGCGGGCATTGTTCGGCCGTACACCCTTTAGATACTTGCCGCTGAGCACGCCGAAGGCCAGTGGCGAGTAAGCGAGAAGACCGATGGATTCGCGAATAGACATTTCAGCCAGACCTATTTCGTAGGAGCGATTCAGTAGATTGTAGGGGTTTTGTACGCTGACAATGCGTGGTAAGTCCAATGCTGTGGACAAGCGGCAAGCTTCCATGAAACCCCAGGACGTTTCGTTGGAAAGGCCAATTGTACGAACCTTGCCGGCTTTAACCAAATCCGCCATTGCCGTGAGGGATTCCTCCAGCGAATGGGCGTCTTCATCATTGTGATGTTCGTAGCCGAGTCTGCCGAAGCAGTTGGTGCTCCGGTCCGGCCAGTGCAGTTGATATAAGTCGATAAAATCAGTTTGTAGCCGCTTTAGTGAGTCCTCTGCGGCCATCTTAATCTGGGCTGCGCTTAATCGAGGACCACCGCGAATATGAGCGACCCCAGGGTTTAAAGAGCCGTTACCAGTCACCTTGGTGGCTAGAACGATTTGATCCCTAAGCCCGCGAGCCTTTAGCCAATTACCCACGATGATTTCCGATCTGCCACAGGTATCTGCCCGAGGTGGGACTGGATAGATTTCAGCGACGTCGATAAAGTTCACTCCCTGATCATAGGCATAGTCCATTTGGGAGAAAGCCTCGGCCTCGCTATTCTGTTCGCCAAAGGTCATGGTTCCCAAGGCGATCAAGCTTACCGTTATATCGGTATTGCCGAGTGGTCGGTAGGCCATGCTCATAAAAAGTCGGCTTCTACCAGAGGTGTCGTTTCCGCTTGGTAGTCAACGCCTTCGACGTTAAACCCGAATAGATGCAGAAATTCGGTTTGATAGCTGGTGAAGTCGGTCAGCTCATGGAGGTTTCCCGTGGTTACTTTGGGCCAAATTGCTTCGACTTCAGCTTGTATAGTGGGATCCAACTCTAAGTCGTCGACTCGTAATCGCCCGACCTCATCTATACGAGGGGAATCGTTATAGAGACACTCAGTGTAAAGACGATAGAGTTGTTCGATGCAGCCTTCGTGAGTGCCTTTGGCTTTCATCACTTTA
Organism: Cellvibrionaceae bacterium; assembly: GCA_047634655.1. Lineage (GTDB taxonomy): Bacteria > Pseudomonadota > Gammaproteobacteria > Pseudomonadales > Cellvibrionaceae > CANLBN01. Next base: position 21,077 of record JBLIHY010000028.1, on the reverse strand, counting down.
AATAAAATTGCCAAATACAATGGCATCACCGGGATAGCGGAGCTCGCTTGGGTGACTACGGCTTTCAACACCGCAACATTAGCTTGTCCTTGCCGATCACTCAGTTGTTTGCGGAGTTCATGCGCCGCGCGATCCAGATCTTCTTTAGCTTTACCAATAGTCGCATGGCCATAAATAGGCCAGGTCAGTTTCTCACCCAAATAAGTGTAGGCGATGGTTTTTACACCGTCAGCCAGAACACCGGCTTTTTTTAGAGCGCCGATCCACCGCTCCCAGTCTTCGCCTCCCATTACTTTAACCGTATGAGCAATTTCTTCTTCAGAAGCCGACTCGATGGTTAACTCTTCGACGGCCTGAGTATTTGTATTGAGATTTTTGGCCGTGTAACTTTCACCAATAGGTTTGAGAGTGGATGAATAAGTTAAATCCGTTACCGGATCTTTGCGACGAGGTGAGGCCAGGCTGTAAATTACTAGGTCGATCTCGCCCAAGTCGTTTTTGATGACGTCAATTACCTTTTGTTTGCATTCGTCGGAAAAAGCATCGGCATTAATGCTTTTTGTATACACGCCCGCAGCCTTTGCTTGGCGGTCAAAAGCCGCGGCGTTGTAGTAACCGGCCGAGGCCGTTCTGCGTTCTGTTGGCGGTTTTTCGAAAAATACTCCAAGCGTTCCAGCGCCATAACCGAAGGCGGCAGTGACACGTGACGCCAAGCCGTAACCGGTCGATGAGCCAATCACTAGAACCTTTTTTGGTCCTTCAGTTTTATCGTAACCACTTTGCTGTCGAATGTAGTCGATTTGTTTTTTAACATTCTCAGCGCAACCTTGCGGATGTGCGTTAGTGCAAATAAAACCGCGGACTTTGGGAGTAATAATCATTTATTAAAACCTTAATTTAAATGGGGGGTATTCGCTTTCTAAGCGTGAATCCACTGTGCTAAAAAATCCGACTCGCTTTAGCAATACAGTTCCCGGAAACCTATTTTACTCTAGTTCTGTTGGGACTGAAGCCAGGTTGCGCTGGGATTTAAAACCTTCTAATCCGGGAGTAAATGCAGGGTATATGGGGTGCCCACAGCGTATTTGAACTCTTGGAAAGTTCGTTTCAGGCTTCCCGTTATTGACCTGTCAAAAGTATAGGGATGCTTAAGTTGTATTGAATTAGGTTATGAAAAGGTGCGCATTATAAACGCTTGACACAGTAATAGTGAATTACAGTCACATCAATCGATATCCAAAGCCTTTGGGAAAGCGCGATCCTTTAAATTCCCAAGTCTTAAGTTCCCAGGCCTAGTCGAAATTTGACTGTACGATAAAAATGCTAGCTGCCATAAAAGCCCTTCTGTCAAGCTACCAGATACTTAATTTCCAGCTTGACAGCAATTCTTTGATGAGATGACGCGATTTTTACTAAAATCACACTAACCATTGAAAAATTGATTGGAAAAATTAAAATTTTAACGCTTCAAATCTCGAAACGATCGATGCACTTTTAATGGGGCAGGATTCAAGTTTTGCGATGGTACAATGGGCCTTGGACAATCTCTATATTTCACTTCTTGGATTAGCTTGGGTTATAAGAATCTGCCAAGCCGAAAAAACGTCGGTACCGCGAGTTTGTATCCAGACTTTACCCTGACCTAAAAAAACGACAGACAAAGCCTTCGTCTGAAAAAATAAAGATTTATAGCCGCCCACTTTGGAGATGCGATAATCGAGTCCATCGGTGAAAGCGACGATGTTACCAGTATCCACCACGTAATTCTTGGCGACATCAATTTCAATAATTGCGCCATCGGTATTGAACCAAAGATCTCCTTTTCCACTACAGCGGATTAAGAATAGGCTTTCACCAGAAAAAATCCTTTTGTGAGCCCTTGCCATTTAGTTTCAAGGGAAACATCCAGAGTAGCTGCCACGAAGGCGTACTATTACCATTGTTTGCGTGAAATCATTAACTTCCGCCGGGAGCAAGAATCTGCTGAACTATTCAGTGGTGAGGTTGAAGTTGACGAAAGTTATTTGGGACAGCCCCAAAGATAGATAGGTAATAGGTAGGGCGATAACCAGCAATATTGCGCTCAGTAAAATTGGCCAATTGATCATCCTTTTCGGCCGCGCACGCCATAAACGATTTTTGATCTCGCTGTGGGCCCGCAAAACCTTATCTTGTAGAGTGTGAGAGCGATCCATCTGGGCGGTGGCGAGTAGGGTGTGATGAATAGCGTAGAAGAGTGTTTTTTGGCGTATCAGTTGCCAATCGACTCTAAGGTAAATTGATTAATAGAACAAGAATACAGTTATCTTTATATCGAGTTGACGTGGTAGCTTGCGCGTCAAACTATTTTATAGCTTTTAGCCATAAGTAATAAGCAAAAAAGTCTTTTCCAGACTCTCGTAGCCTTCGGGCTTTTCCGGTATCCTTTTCGCTCTTCTTTTTCTACGACCAACTGAAATGTATCAATACGACCAGTACGATCACCAGATTATCCAACAGCGAGTTACTCAATTTCGCGGTCAGACAGAACGTTATCTCAAGGGTGAATTAAAAGACGAAGAGTTTTTGCCCCTCCGCTTGCAGAATGGCCTATATATTCAACGCCTGGCGCCGATGCTGCGGGTTAATGTACCTTACGGTATGCTCAGTGTCGTACAGTTGAGACGCTTGGCGCGCATCGCCCGCCGCTACGACAAGGGCTATTGTCATATCTCCACGAGACAGAATATTCAATTCAACTGGCCCCAGCTGGCGGAAGTGCCGGATATTCTTGCCGAATTGGCAGAGGTGGAGATGCACGCTACTCAGTCCAGCGGCAATTGTATTCGCAACACGACTTCGGATCAGTTTGCGGGCATCAGCGCCGATGAAGTAGCAGATCCGCGACCCTATTGTGAAATTATTCGTCAATGGTCTAGCTTCCATCCCGAATTTGCATTTTTACCGCGGAAATTTAAGATCGCTGTTACCGGTGCTGAGCGCGATCGCGCGGCAACCCACGTCCACGATATTGGCTTGAAGCTGGTTAAAAATGAAAATGGTGAGGTCGGTTTCCGGGTGCTCGTGGGCGGTGGTCTCGGCCGCACGCCAGTTATCGGTTCACTGATTCGGGCATTTTTGCCCGAAAGACACTTGTTGACTTATCTCGAAGCCATATTGAGAGTTTATAACTTGCTAGGTCGGCGAGATAACAAATATAAGGCGCGCATCAAAATCTTAGTGCGGGCTCTGGGGCCGGAGGTTTTTACTGAAAAAGTTGAAGCGGAATGGGCCCAACTGAAAACCAGTGATGCTATTCTCACGAGGACTGAAATTGATCGCGCCAAGCGCTTTTTTTCGTCGCCAGATTACGCAAACATCGATGACGGATCAGCGCAAACTGAAGTCAATCAATTAGCCGATGAACACCCCGCCTTCGGTAAATGGCTGAGTCGCAATACCTTTCCACATAAAATCCCCGGTTACGCCGCAGTGGTGCTCTCTTTGAAGCCAACGGGCGTAGCTCCCGGCGATGTCACGGAAAGTCAGTTGGAAGTTATCGCCGATCTCGCTGACCAGTACAGTTTTGGCGAGGCTCGCACTACCCACGAACAGAACATGGTGCTTGCAGACATCAAGAAAGAGGATTTGTTCGCCGTTTGGAGGGCTTGTAAGGTCGCGGGATTTGCGACTCCAAATATCGGTACGCTAACAGATATGATTTGCTGTCCCGGGGGTGATTTTTGCTCCTTGGCTAATGCCAAATCCATTCCCGTCGCCGAAGCCATTCAACGTCGCTTTGATGATATCGATTACGTTTACGATATTGGCGATCTCGATATTAATATCTCTGGTTGCATGAATGCCTGTGGTCACCACCACGTTGGTCATATTGGGATTCTTGGTGTCGATAAAAAAGGCAAGGAATTTTATCAAGTGCAACTGGGGGGAGATGCCAGTGAAACGCCTTCCCTAGGAAAAGTTCTCGGTCCCGCCTTCGGTCGCGATCAAGTACCCAATGTAGTGGGTGCCTTATTGGACGTCTATGTGGAAAAGCGTCGGGGTGATGAATTGTTTATCGATACTTATCGCCGCATCGGGTTGGCCCCTTTCAAGGAGCGCGTATATGCCAAATAAAATCATAAAAGATGGCAAGATCATCGATAATTACTGGCATTTAGTTACGCACGCCAATATCGCTGAAGGCCAATCTATGGTCCCCCTACAAATTTACTTGGAGCACCCTGACCAACAGCATCGACTCGGCGTTTGCCTAGAAAATGAAATCGAACTAGAAGCCATCGCCGCGCAGGTTCTTAAGGCGCCGTTAATTGCTATTGAGTTCCCCGTTTTTACCGACGGACGCGGTTTTTCCCTAGCGCGCTTGTTGCGTCAACGTTACAACTACGAAGGCGAAATTCGCGCCGTTGGCCACGTCATTCGCGATCAGCTTTGCTATTTGCAACGCTGTGGGTTCAATGCTTTTGAATTGGCCGAGGGTGTTGATTTGAAAGAAGCGGCGGCATCGCTACAGGATTTTTCGGAATTTTATCAAGGGGCCAGCGATCAGCCGTTGCCACTTTTCAAGCGCCGTTAAAGAGCAAGTGATTGTTAGATTCAGGCAGAGCGTCTGGGGTGTTCAGGTTAAATGACGAGCTGTATAGTGGATTTTTTTGACGGTAGGGTTCGCTTTGACAGGCACTTTTTTCTTTTAACAACGAAATGCTTTCGCTCGTTTCATCCCTCGGATCATACACCGCTAGTCGAATATGTTTCCGATAACTCTGATTGCTCTATGAGTTTTCGGACAAGGGTATGCATCCTGTACTATTACAGTCTATCGATCATAGCTGCCGAATAAACGAAGGAGGAAATCTCCGGGAAATCGCCGTGATTTGTTGTTTTATTGAGCTTGTTAACTATCGGAATTTAGAGGGTGGGAGGTTTTTTTGAAAGGCACCAGCACGCCGTGTATTGGTATCTGCTCAACCGGAATTGGCGATGTCGTCTGCCGAGGTTGTAAGCGTTTTGCCCACGAAGTCATAGATTGGAATGGCTATTCAGCTCATCAACATCAACTGGTTTTTGATCGCTTAGAAGATTTTTTAGAAAAGATAGTCGGTAATATGATCGATATCTTCGATGAAAAGCGGTTATTTAATCAAATGAGCTACCAGCAAATTCGTTTCGACTCTTGCCGCTCCAGTAGTTACTGGGTATATCAGCTGTTGCGACAGGGAGCCAGTCAGATAGGGAATCCTCAACCTTTTGGCTTTTGCTTGAAAGCAAATTGGCAGCGTTTCAGTTTAGAAGAAATTAGGCAGTTTCTGGAACAGGACTATTACACACTCTCATGCGCTCATTATGAACGCTATATTGAACTAAGCGAAAACTTCCAAGTTCGCGAGAGCGATCGATCCTAGACTAGTTCAATCCGGCGAGGAAGTTGGCGACGGCATCGATTTCCGCATCGCTCATATATTGGGCGGCCTGTCGCATGATTTCCGCTTCGGCACCGTTGGTGCGTTCACCTGCTCGAAACGATCGCAACTGTGCGGCGATATATTCAGGGTACTGTCCACTCAGGCGCGGATAACCCGCAGCGGCATTCCCCAATCCTTGTGGTGAGTGACAAGCGGTGCAAGCGGGAACGCCGGTCTCCAGGTTGCCCGAGCGATACAGGCGCTCACCCAGGGTCAAGCCATCGACTTTAATGCCTGCGTTGATGCGCACTTCCTGAGGTTTGGAACCGCTTAACTGCATGGACTTGCTGTTGTAGAAAGCCGCCAGATCTTTGAGGTCCTGGAGAGACTTGCCCTGTAACAACCCAGCCATCTGCGCAACCGGACGCGTCCCCGACTTCAAATCTTTTTCTTCGATTCGTCCGGCCTGTAAATCCGCCATTTGCTGGTTGCCTGCCTGAATATCCTGCAGTTGCTTGGTGAGATATTTTTCGCCGAGGCCGGCCAGTTTGGGGAAGTTAGGCACAGGGCTATTGCCGTCGGCACCGTGACATCCGGAACAGACGACGGACTGGGCTTCACCGCCGGCGAGATCTCCGGCTTTATCGATAACGGGGCCGGCGGCGGTAGCCGCTAGCGCTTGCCCCGAGGCAAAGAGCAAGGAAAACGTTAGGATCGACGTGGATATGGCAGTGGTGAAAAAGGCGTTATTCATCATTCGGTTTTTAATCACTTTGTCTGTGGGGCAAGCGGCGATCGCTGCAGTGGTTGACAATAATTCTTATCGGGCTGGTATAGCCGTTGCCCTGGTAGTTTGGTTTAATGGGCGATTGAGCCGCAATTATAACCGAATCCACTGTAAAAACATCCGCAGCCAGCGACTACCTCTCCAATGAATCTACAAAATCCATACGCGAAAGCTGAATTTCTCCATAGTGCCCCCGATCTTGCGCATTGCCCCAAGGAAGGTGGTTTCGAAGTGGCCTTTGCCGGTCGTTCCAATGCCGGTAAGTCCAGTGCGATTAATGCCTTGACGGGAAACAGGAAGCTGGCCCGCACCAGCAAGACACCAGGGCGTACTCAGCTAATCAATTATTTTCAAATAGACGCGCAGCGAGCGCTGGTAGATCTGCCCGGCTATGGTTATGCCAAAGTACCTCTGAAGGTGAAACGACAGTGGAACAAAAACCTCTCCGGCTATTTGATGGGGCGCCAGTCTATCTGCGGTCTGGTGTTGTTGATGGACATTCGCCACCCAATGCAGGAATTTGACCTTAGCTTGCTTAGCTGGGCGGTTGCGGCGGCAATTCCCACGCACATTTTGCTTACGAAGGCCGATAAGCTTAGGAGGGGCCCTACAAAAAATACTCTATTGGCGGTGGAGGCAAGCATCCGGGAAGCAGGTATCGACGGTCTTGTCAGTGCCCAGACTTTTTCTGCTCTTAAGGGTCAAGGGATCAAAACTCTCATTCAGACATTAAACCGCTGGATGGCGGTGGGCGATGATCTTCACTCCGTGCAATTATGCTAGAGTTTCATAGTTACAAAATAAGTATTTTTGATGCTGAAAACACGAAGCGTTACTTAACCGTCGTCGATACTTAGATTGTGTTTCTGACATTAGGGGCACGTTAAAGTCATGGGTAATACTTCTGTTAAATTAAAGCGCACCCTTTCTCTTCCGGCCATGGTCTTCTATGGTCTGGGTACCATTGTCGGCGCTGGCATCTATGTCCTCATAGGAAAAATTGCCGGCTTGGCGGGTCCCTGGACGCCAGTGGCTTTTGTAGTTGCAGCAGTAATCGCCGGTTTTACCGGTCTTTCCTACGCAGAGTTGGTTTCTCGTCACCCGCGTAGTGCGGGAGAGGCGGTATATGTGCAAAAGGCCTTCAATACTGTCTGGTTGGCTCAAGTTGTGGGTTGGGCGGTGGTGTTGACCGGTTTGGTCTCGGCTTCCACCTTGCTTAAAGGTTACGCCGGTTATTTTATTTATTTGATCGGCGGCTCAGAATTCTCGATCATCACCTTAACGGTGATCGCTGTTGGGGGGCTGGTTTGTATTGGTGTTCGCCAATCGGTGGGAGTAACTGTGGCGATGACGCTTCTAGAAGTGGCGGGATTGCTTTTGGTGGTACTAGTTTCCGCTGATCAGATGATCGAGCCCGAGCGTTGGGAGTATTGGCAAAAAAGCTTGACGATCTTCAATTGGCAATCAGTAGCCGCGGCTTCTTTTTTGGCTTTCTATGCATTTATTGGCTTTGAAGATATGGTCAATATGGCAGAAGAGGTGAAAGATGTTTCGGTTGCTCTGCCCAGAGCAATTTTTATTTCGTTATTTCTGGCAACAGTGATTTATGCCTTGGTGTCCATTGTGGCCGTCGTTGCTTTCGACCCTCAAGCCCTCGCGCAAAGCCCTGTACCTTTGGCGACAATGACTGAGAAGTCCACCTGGCTATCGCCTAAAATCCTCGCCGGCATCAGCCTTATCGCTATCGTCAACGGGGTTATTGTGCAGTTACTGATGGTGCCGCGGGTTATTTATGGGATCACCAGTGAATCAAGGCTATTGGGCCCTCTGGGGCGTATTCACCCAGCTACTCAAACACCCGTTAACGCAACTCTGCTGACCGCCTTGCTGGTGTGGCTGTTTGCCTTGTCATTACCACTCACTTTACTGGCGAAAATCACCAGTACAATTATCTTACTAATTTTTATTCTGATTAACACTGCGCTGATTATATTGAAAATAACCAGTAGTCACAGTGGCTTTCAAGCCCCAATCTGGGCACCAGTATTGGGTATAGTGACATCTCTCCTGCTACTAACTGCACAGCTGTTCACCTTGTGATTAGCTGGAACTTTTCGTTTTTTATTTAAACAATCGTTCTTTTCAAATCCATATGTGAAAGCAGCTTTTGCGCGAGTAATTCGACGTTCGGTTTCTTTAACAAGCTCAGGTGGTCGCCGGGGATGTCATAAACTTTCAGATCGTCGATGAATTTATCTTTCCATCCTAAGTCTTCGGATACTGTAAATCCTGGCCCATAATAACCCTCGTATGCTTTAAGCAGTATTCCTTGACCTTTTATTGGATCGGGTTTGTACTGAGTCGAAGCGTGTGTTCGTATCTCACTTCGCAGATAGTCCAAATACCCTATATCGATTTGCTCATCTTTATCACTTTTTTCTTTACTAGCTTTGTCATCGTTAAAAAACCTGTTCTTTAAGCCCTTGATTACTTGATAGCGCCACCATTGAGGAATCCTCTGGCGAAAATTGTATAAGTGTCCGCGAAGCTTAGTCTCAACTGCCCACATGGGATGGGTATCGATCATGGCTACAAAACCTACCTCTTCGCCCGCTTCTTGCAACTGTTTGGATACTTCAAAAGCGATTAAACCGCCGAAAGATAAGCCCGTTATATAGTAGGGGCCATGCGCCTGAGTAGCGCGAATCTTTTCGATATACATTTCGGCCAGTTTCGGTACGGGAGGGAGTCTGCCTTTGTCGAGGCGCTGACTGCGCAAAATATCAAACTCTAAATCTAGATAAACACCGTATGTCTGACAGTATTCGGCCAATTGGTCTGCCAGTGGCTTGTACATCATGGTTCCGTAGATGCAAAATAGGGCGGGCCGATCAGTTGCGCTGGAATGCGTCAATGCAAATGAATTTTTCGACCGCTCGGCATCGTCGAGTGAGTCAACCAATTTAGCGATAGTACCCAAACGAATCAGGTCGACCAAGCCGATTTTGCGTTTGATGTGAAGTTCCAGCTGTGAAATTAATTCCGCTGCTGACAGGGAGTCTCCGCCCAGTTCTGAGAAGTCATCGTCAATACCTAAATCTTTGATACCTAGAGTGCTTTTCCATATTTCTACACAACAACTTTCTAACTCTGAACGCGGCTGGCGAGATATTGCTTTCGTCGCTGGTTTTTTTTCTGGGGGTTGTGGCAGTGCTTTTCGATCAATTTTTCCATTCGCTGTCTGTGGCATGCGATCGATGAAAACATAACGCTTCGGCAACATGTAGCTAGGCAATTTCGACAACAGGAAGTCGCGCAGATCATTCGCCTCTAGAGGATCTTTGTCGGGCTCAGCTTCAACATGAGGCACGATGTAGCAAATGATTTCTGCGCCAATCTTTTCATCGGGCTTTGCGATGACAGCCGCTTCTTTGACCCGATCGTGATTTCGCAAAGTCTTTTCAATCTCGGGCAACTCGACGCGGTAGCCCCGTACCTTTACCTGGTGATCCTTGCGACCCCGGTGATGTAAGCATCCATTTTCGTCGAGCATACCCAGGTCGCCGCTGCGATAGATTCGGGTGATACCGTCAGTATCGATTGAAAATGCCGCGTCGGTCAGCTCCTTTTGTCGCCAGTATCCGTGAGCTATATAAGGACTTCTGATGACAATTTCTCCCACGTCCCCCTGTGCGACGGGTTTACCATCCTCGCCAAGCAATAAGACCTCTTTGTGGTCCACTGCAAAACCGAGCGGAACGGGGTCGTAGTCCAGCTTGGCATGGCTGGTGATAAATTGTTGTCGGGCGAGACCGGTCTCAGTAGAGCCGAGGCCGCAGTGCAGTAAGCAGTCGGGTGGGAAATGTGCTTGAAATCCATCAATTTCTGATTTGTATGTAGCTTCGCCACCGAGTTTGACTATGCGAACCTTTTTGAGCTCTGCGTCGTCGATAGCGTTAGAGCCGATGAATTGTCGAAATACAGTGGCAACGCAACATAATATGGTGATACCGCTGTGTTGTATCCAGCTCCCCAAGCCAGAGAAGCCAACTTGTTTCAAAGGATAGAACGCCAACGTGGCACCGTTTAGTAAAGCGTTAAAGATGTCCCGAGTTCCTCCGTATACACTGGTTCCGTAAAATAGTGACTGAACGTCTCCACTAGTGATTGAAAAAGCATAACGATGTAGCAGAGCATTATGATAAACATTGATGTTGCTCTGCATGACGCCCTTTGGGTGACCCGTTGAGCCGGAAGTGTATAAAATATATGCTAGTGACTGCGGCTCAATTTTTAGATTCAGATTGCCATCGCAATCGCTCTCATCGGAGTCCTCGCTTAACCAACTCTCAATTTCGATGTACCGTGTTTCACTTCCTGTCAACGTTTCATAAGTACTCTTAGAGTCAGTATAACTAATGATAGCCTTAGCTTTTGAATGCTCTAGCACATATTTGGTGCGGCTCTCGGGATCATTTGAATCTACAGGAATGACGGTTTTGCCCGCCTTTAGCGCCGCTATAAGTGCAACGAGGAAATCGATGCCTTGTCTTAGCAATAAAATAATTGGCTGTGGAGAATGGTCGTTTTCGTTCGCTGGAATTTGTTTTAGAAGAAAGTGCCCCAGCCGATTGGCGCGCTGATTTAGTTGACCGTAGCTCAAGCGACTATCCGACGTGATGATTGCGGTTTTGTCTGGGAAGCTCGCGACTTGTTGTTCGAATATTCCGGCCAAGCCTGTGTTGAAACCGGAGAGTAAATGCTCCAACTCCCGCTCAATTTTTTGCTCGTCAGTGCTCAGATGTGAAGATTGGCTAGATATATTTTTATTCATGATTCGTAGTTGTAATTAAGTAGTTGTAGTAGTGAGCATGTGCGTGGCTCGCAAAAGAGCGAATTAGCAATTAGTCGACAGCTATCTGATTGGTGGCCTCGAATTGGAGAACACAATTGATCTGGCGCAGCAATAATATTCGCTAAGCCCTTAATTAGATCTTTAGACGGGCAGTTGTCGTATACGGAAAAATAGCAGATATAATATTAGGTCCACCAGACTTAGTCCAGCACTGCGATTTTAGGCCAACCTAAAAATCTTCGCCCACTCAATACTGATTTCTAAGGTACATGGCAATCTATGCTAACATCAACCGCTTTGCACCATTCACTAGTATTATTTGCCTACATTTAGCACTGCTTCCCCTTATGCCTTTATCTACCGCTACAGCCCTAGTCACTTTAATTCTGTTTAACTTCCTCTCGTTAATTGCCTATTCTCGAGAAATCATTATTCCCGCTCCTCCTCAACTGGCGGCGAGTTCTTATTTATTGATAGATGCCAATTCAAATCGGGTGTTGGCTGAAAAAAATGTCGATCAATCCCTTCCCCCTGCCAGCATCACCAAGTTGATGGCCAGTTATCTGGTGTCTTCCGAACTGGATCGCGGGTCCATTAACTTAGACGATGCCGTCAATATTAGTGTTAAGGCCTGGAAAAAGGGCGGATCCAAGATGTTCATCCGCGAAGGCACGCAAGTTCCATTAATAGATTTGATGCGAGGCATGATTATTCAGTCGGGTAACGATGCGACTATTGCCCTGGCCGAGCACGTTGCCGGTAGTGAGGATGCCTTTGTCGACATGATGAATCAGCGAGCGGCGCTACTGGGCATGACCAATACTCGCTACTTAAATACCACCGGCTGGCCGGAAGATGGCCATTACTCCAGCGCTCGTGATATCGCTCTGCTGACTCAGGCTTTGATTAGTGAATTTCCCGAAAATTATAAGCTCTATTCAGAACAGTATTTTAGTTACAACGGAATTAATCAGCCCAACCGAAACAAGCTCCTGGTTCGTGATGAATCGGTGGATGGCGTTAAAACTGGACATACAGAACAAGCGGGTTATTGTCTGGTGGCCTCGGCACAGAAAAATGGTATGCGGTTGATATCTGTGGTGATGGGTACTCGCTCCGACGAAGCCCGACAAATGGAAACACAAAAGCTTTTGGCCTATGGATTTCGCTACTACCATACCCATAAGCTCTATGAAAAAAATGCAGTGGTTTCGCGATCCAAAATTTGGAAAGGTGCCACTGACGAGCTGACGCTCGGCGTTGCCAAGGACACCTATCTGACCATACCCAGAGGTGCTGAAGATCAATTGAAAGCAATCGCCAACGTCGATCAAACCATCGAAGCCCCCGTGACTCCTGGGCAAGAATTGGGCAATATTGTGGTCACTCTCGGTGACGAAGAGTTGCTTAGTGTGCCCCTGGTGGCTTTAAGTGCTGTTGAAGAAGCGGGTTTCTTTGTTCGCCTCAGGGACTCGGTCGCGCTTTTCTTTAATCAGTTGTTCTGACGTATATCCGCAAGATGGCCGTATTACTGTCGATATTCACGTTCCCGATCCAACTTGTAACCGCTGTTATTTATTATTTACCACGAATGGCGTTGCCTCTTCGAATTCTGGTGCCAATCTGATGTCCGATCTTGAACCGCCAAAAATCGAATTTCCTTGCGAACACTATCCCATTAAGATTATGGGTGAGGCACACGCTGAAATGCACGACTTTGTTCTGGAAACTACAGAGAAATATGCTCCGGATTTTGATCGCACCAAAGTATCGATCAGAGCCAGTCGAAAAGGTCGTTTTCAGTCTATTACTATTTTCATAACGGCCACGGGACAGGATCAGCTGCAAGCTTACCATCAGGCTTTGATAATAAATCCCGCCATCAAAATGGTTCTTTAATGGGCGCCCCCTTACGTGTTCACTATTTGGGGTTGCAGGATTACGAAACCACCTGGAAGGCAATGTCATCATTTACTGATGAACGTAAAACGGACGACGACGACCAGCTCTGGGTTTTACAGCACTCGCCGGTTTTCACACAAGGCCATACAGGCAAATCGGAACATCTGCTCGACCCCGGTAATATTCCGGTGGTGCGATCCGATCGCGGTGGTCAAGTAACCTATCACGGGCCTGGCCAGTTGGTGATTTACCCGCTAATTGATCTCAGGAGACGCGATTTGTCGGTCAGGGGCATGGTGACGGCACTAGAATTGACTGCTGTCGGCTTGCTCGCCAAATATGGCATTGAGGCTTACCCCAAAAGCGACGCCCCAGGTGTTTATGTTTATCATCGCCATGGCGAGGCCAAGATTGCTTCTTTGGGACTACGGATCCGCCGAGGCAGAAGTTTTCACGGAATGAGTATCAACGTGGATATGGATCTGTCGCCATTTCGCCGAATCAACCCCTGTGGGTATCGTGATCTAGCAATGGCCCAGCTAAGAGATTTAGTGACCGGCGATTTGCACTATGCAGATGTTGAACGATCCGCCGTCGAACAGTTTGCAAGGGAAATAGATGCCCCAACGACCGTTACTTAAATACTAAAAAATGAATAGACTTCGAGGATATCGTGAGAGAACTGCCAACTAGCCCTGAAAACAGAACAACTCGATATCGGCAGGGTGAGAAATTGCGCGACTCGGACAAAGTAGAGCGCATTCCGGTCAAAGTCATTGCCACGGACCAAAGCTTGCGTAAACCCGACTGGATTCGCGTACGCCTGACTGCTTCTCCCGAAGTCGAGCGTATCAAAAAAATTCTCCGCAAAAATGGATTGTCCAGTGTTTGTGAAGAGGCCTCTTGCCCGAATTTGGGCGAATGCTTCTCAGCTGGTACGGCTACCTTCATGATAATGGGAGATATCTGTACCCGCCGTTGCCCTTTCTGCGATGTCGGTCACGGCAAACCCAACCCACTAGACAGCGGTGAACCCAAGCAGTTGGCCGAAGCCATCGCTGAAATGCGATTGAAATATGTAGTCATTACCTCTGTGGATCGCGATGACCTGCGAGATGGCGGCGCTCAGCATTTTGCTGATTGTATTCGCGAGACGCGCAAGTATTCCCCCCATCTGGAGGTGGAAATCCTCACGCCAGATTTTCGCGGCCGTATGGATATAGCTCTGGAGATTTTTGAAAAAGAAGCGCCAGATGTGTTCAACCATAACCTGGAGACAGTGCCCCGCCTGTACCGCGAAGCGCGCCCCGGTGCAAATTACCAGTGGTCTCTAAAATTGCTGAATGAATACAAAAAGCGCCGCCCGGATATCGTTACGAAATCGGGACTGATGGTGGGCCTGGGTGAAACCAAGGAAGAGATTGTCGAGGTGATGAGCGATATGCGCTCACACAATATCGACATGTTGACTATCGGCCAATATCTGCAACCTTCCAGGGATCATTTGCCAGTACAGCGTTACGTTACTCCAGAGGAGTTTGAAGAATATAGGGACTTTGCCAATAAGATGGGTTTCCGGCGAGCCGCCTGCGGCCCTCTGGTGCGCTCCTCTTACCACGCCGATGAACAGGCTCACGGCGCTCAGGTCAAGTAGATCTGGCACCGGCTTCGATGGTCGAGTTTTAGGGAGTGCACTTTTTATTAATTTCGCTACAGAGGAGTCACCGCACCAATTAATGCGCGTGAGTCTCTTAAAATCCAGTATTTTTGCCTTTGGCTGTTTTCTGTTGTTCAGCCCCCATTGGCTTAGATAATAGCGCTAATAATTATGTATCTATTAACAATGCTCCGTATCCATGGAAAAGCTGTTGGGAAACAGTTCTTTATTTAACAAAAGGGAATTTAACCATGCAAACACTACGTTTCGAAGGTTCGGGTTTTGAGTACTTTAAAGTTTGGATAGTCAATATTTTATTAACTATCGTAACTTTAGGCATCTATCATCCCTGGGCAAAAGTACGCAACTTACGTTACCTTTACGGCAATACCGCGCTCGACGACAGAAATTTCGATTACCACGCGACGGGTAAGCAAATTTTCCTTAGCTATCTAATTGCCATGTTGTCGCTGATCGTTTTCGTGACCGTCCAACAGATATGGCCTATTGGAAGCACTGTCCTTGTCGTTCTACTCTTTCTCTGTGTTCCCTGGATAATCTGGCGCAGTCTTATGTTTAATATGCGCATGACCAGTTTTAGTAATGTGCGTTTCAGTTTTGACGGTTCCCCAGGGCAAGCTTATATAAATTTTCTGTGGCTACCACTTTTAATGCTGTTGTGTTTTTACGGTGGTATTACCGGTTTTATTGTTCTCGCCATACTCATTGGCCCAAATAATGCCCTCTCAGGAACGTTGGGCGGAATGCTAATCGTTTTATCTCTTGCTCTTGTAGCGTATTTGTTTGGTTTGATCAAAAAGCGTCACGCCATGTATATAGCCAACGGCACCTGTTACGGACAAGGGCGCTTTTCCACACAGTTACAGACAATTGTTTTCGTCAAGATCCTACTGAAGACTGTCGCGCTGAGCTTGCTGTTGTTCCTGGCTTATATCCTGATGATTGCTATTTTTGCTTATGTCACTATTGGTCTCGCAGAGCTTCAAGTGATGATGTTGAACCTCATGCCTAATTCTCCCAATAAGGCAGATGGGTTAGGAGGTGCGATTGTTCTTATCATTTTTTTAGTATATTTGGGTCTGCTTGCCTTGTTTTTTCTGGGGGCAGCTTACTTCCATGTTCGACAGCGTAATTATATTGTTGACAATACGCTATTCGATGAGAAAACTGTCCTGGGCTCGACGCTGAGAGCATGGACTTTTGCCTGGGTTATGCTCAGTAATTTTTTACTGATTGTCCTTACTCTTGGGCTGGCTACGCCCTGGGCCCAGGTAAGAGTATTGCGGCTTACCCTCGAAAACACCCAAGTCGATACAGAAGTGGACTTTGACAATTACATAACGCAGCAGCAACAGTACCAGTCGTCTTTGGGGGATCAGCTTGGCGACGCCTTCGATGTCGATGCCGGCTTGGCAATATAGGTCAGCTCTTGTGACGTCAGTTGCGGGAATTAGCTCGTGCATATAACAAAGTCTGTAAAAGGTAACTGGCAGCGACAGGGCTACGCCGCGTCGGTCGTTGCCAGTTTGCGTTATCAGCAGGATGACTACACCATCGATACCGAAGACGGTCAGCGCTTTCGCGGCATATTGTCTGAAGTTGATATTAGCCCACGACTTGCCCGTATCGAGCGTAAATTGACTTTGCCAGATGGCTCAGTGTTCTCTACTCGTGATAACGACGGCGTAGATCAGCTCTCTAAATCCGCCAACGGCGGCTTTATTCACATCTTGGAATCGAAGTTGCGCTGGGTCATGGTTGCCCTGGTAGTGACGGTTTTCTGCGGATTTTCCTTTGTTAAGTGGGGCATTCCCTGGGCGAGCACTCAAATTGCTTATGCCTTACCTCATAAGACTAATGAACTGATAGCCTCCAATACCTTGGCTTTTCTGGACGATTATTTTTTTGACGATAGTCAACTCGACGCCACTAAACAACAGCAGATTCGTGCGCACTTTGAATCGGTATTGGTGCCTCTGGAAGAAAATACCGAAATCACTTATAAATTGCATTTCCGTGCCTGGAATCAAGGAGATGAGGCAATCCCCAATGCCTTTGCCTTGCCATCCGGCGATATTGTACTGACGGATAAATTTGTCGAACTCAGTAAGAATCAGCAGGAAATCGATTCCGTTTTACTACACGAAATGGGTCATGTTATTCGCCGCCATGGTTTACAAAGAGTCATTGAAGGCACTTTTGTTACTGTGGCATTAACGCTGATCACCGGCGACATTAGTGCTCTGGCGGGCACCGGTTTGGGTCTGGGAACCTTGCTAGTTAGCAACCATTACTCCAGGGGCCACGAATCAGAGGCCGATGAATATGCCTTCAAGAAAATGCTGCTGATGGGTGACGATCCTGACAATTTTGCCAATATTATGGCCCGTATAACTAACCACGCAGAAACTTTGCCGGAGTATGCTACAACGACTGACGAAGCCGACAGCGATCAGCAGCGCGGCGATGTGCTTGATTACTTGTCTACGCACCCTAGAACAGAAAAACGCATAGAACAGGCGAAGCGCTACAGCCAGTGCTTTAAGGAAGGGTTGATTCACTGCGAGATCAATCACTAGCTGTTTTGCACGAACTAGAGTATCAACCCGTTTTATGGGTTGTTCCAAACAGTAACGATTATTACTAAAGCACAACTTAGAGAACTACTATGCTAAAACTTTGGCTCAGTGTAACTGCCATTAGCGGCCTGCTCGCGGTAGGCCTGGGTGCTTTTGCCGCCCACGGTCTGAAAGGAAAAATCAGTGACACTCTGCTCTCCGCGTTTCAAACAGCTACCCACTACCAGATGTTTCACACCTTGGCACTGTTGGCATTGCTAGTGCTAATCAGCCAGCTGACAGAGGTGCCCCGTCTGCTGTGGTTCGGCGTTTACGCGTGGCTGATTGGAGTCGTATTATTTTCCGGCAGCCTCTACTGGCTAGCGCTAGGTGGGCCCGCTTGGCTGGGGCCAGTTACCCCATTGGGCGGCTTTCTGTTGCTGCTCGGTTGGTTCGCTCTCGCTGTCGGGGTCTGGGGACTCTCGCTGTAATATCGCCTCACTCAGTTTTTCTTTTTTATCTCACGTATATTGCTCTTTTCCGATCTCTCCCGTTCTGTTCTGTAAGCACACGGAGAGTTCGCCGCTGACGGTAGTGTTTGCCTGCTAAATCGAGATCGGGTTACCCCCATTTTTGTAAAACCACTTTGCCGTTTAGCCGAGCAATTGAAAACGCTGTGTTATTTATCTTGGTTTGGTCAAGAGAGCTCACCAATAAAGTGAAACGAACATATAGAATACGCAGTTTGTATCATTGAGCTGCCAGTGTTTCGGCACAGTTTGCCCTACTGTGGTTTTGCTCTTAACCCTATTTTTGCCCTGTCCCTGTCCATGTCTGATTTTCTAGAACTCAAGCCAGAATACAAACAAAAGCCAATTCGCAGCTACGTTATTCGCAGTGGCAGAATGACTGCTGCACAGAGACGCGCTTTTCATCTTAACTGGGGGCGTTACGGCTTGAGCCTATTTGACGGGCCTATTGTCCCCAGCGCTTTGTTTGAACGCGATGCGCCAGTTATCCTGGAAATTGGTTTCGGCATGGGTGATTCGCTAATTGCCATGGCGCAGGCGGAGCCAGATAAAGATTTTATCGGCATCGAGGTACATCCCCCCGGAGTCGGGCGCCTGATCAATAATGCTGCAAAATCCGGATTGGATAATTTGCGGGTTTACATGGCCGACGCAGCCGATGTTCTGGAAGACTGTATTCCCGACCAAAGTATAAGCCGCTTTCAGTTGTACTTTCCCGACCCTTGGCACAAAAAAAAACACAATAAGCGACGCATTGTGCAAGTGGAATTTATGCAACAAATCAGTCGCAAGCTAAAGGATGGGGGGCTTTGTCATTTGGCTACCGACTGGGAGGAATACGCAGAGCATATGATGGAAGTTATGAGCCAAGTAGAGAGCTTTGAAAATCTCGCGGGCAAGTACTGCTATTGCCCTCGGCCCGATTCTCGCCCGGTGACAAAGTTTGAGCGTCGAGGCCAGGATCTGGGTCATCGCGTTTGGGATCTATTATTCCACAAGGCCCTATTGGGATAAAAATAAGGATGCTCTGGGATTTAAACCGCGAGGTAGATTTTCAACCATTATTATCGGTCCGCTAGTTATAGGATTGAATGCTCGGTAAGCACTGGGTCTGCTGCAACTGTTTGAGAGTGTAAAGATTACCGAGTTGGCTACTAAACCCATATGGTTGATCGTATCGCGCTACCGTTCTATTTACCCTTCGTGTCTCACTACAGCAAATACGCTTGAAAGCAGCTGCCAAGAGTTTTTGATACACTTCGTTTCCAAGCTTATTAACGCTACTAACAGTTGCAAATCTTCCCTCTGGTAACCCAATGGAGAATCATTTTTTTCAAACGCTTGAATCCCTAGAAAAAGGACAGGCCTTAGCTACTATAGAAATCCTAAAGCACCTGAGTTTCAATGACCGAGGCTTGGTGCCTGTTATCGCCCAGGACCATGGCTCTGGCGAAGTGTTAATGCTCGCCTGGATGAATCGGGATTCATTAGATGAGACTTTGCGCACCCGACGGATGTGCTACTGGTCGAGATCTCGAGGCGAGTTGTGGCGCAAGGGCGAGAGTTCAGGCAACCGCCAAACGCTTAAGGAAATGCGAATCGATTGCGATGGCGACACCATACTGTGTTTGGTAGATCAAGTGGGTCCAGCCTGTCATACTGACCGTATAAGTTGTTTTTACTTGCGAGTCGACGGCGAAAAAACCGCTATAACTGCCGAGCCCGTGACTAAAGCTCGATGAGCGATTCCGTCCCCTATCGGCCAACAGGCTCCATACAAAATATTTTCTGAAAAAGTAGCTCATAGCATGAATTCTTATATTAAACCTGACATGCCCGATGTGGCTGCCACCCAATTGACCCAGCAGAATGGAACTCTGGACTGGGTGGGCATGAGCCGTATCGCACTACCTCTAACCCTCGCTGAAGATAAGGTCGGTCACTACAAAACCAATACTTTCATAGAAAGTTATGTCAATCTGATTAATCCAGTGGTCAAGGGTATTCACATGTCGCGCTTGTACCTGCTTCTGGCTGAATTCTCCAAAGAAAGCGTACTGACCATCGATAGTTTATGTCATTTCCTCAAAGATAAGCTGGCTAGCCATGCCGACATCAGTGACAGCACTTGCTTAAAAATTGAGTTTGACTATCTAATCAACCAATCTGCACTGAAAAGTGAATACAGTGGTTGGAAAGATTATCCCGTGACAATCAATGCCACTTTTGATGGCGCGGACTTCACCGTTGAACTGCTGGTCAGCGTACCTTATTCTTCGACCTGCCCATGTTCTGCAGCGCTGTCGCGACAGTTGCTGCAACAGGCATTTGTCGAAGATTTTTCCGAAGTGGAAAATGTGGATAAGAGCACTGTCGAAAAGTGGCTGCGCTCCGATCGCGGTAGTGTGGCCACACCCCACAGTCAACGCAGTTACGCTAAAATTCTGGTTAACTTGGCAACCGAGGGCCAGACAGCTTTCCCGCTTTACGAGCTAATTAATACAATCGAAAACACGTTGAAAACTCCCGTGCAAACGGCAGTAAAGCGTGAGGACGAGCAGGAATTTGCCCGGCTGAATGGGGCCAATCAAATGTTCTGCGAAGACGCCGCCCGTCGCTTGAAAAACAGCTTGAGCCGCCATCCTCGCTACCAAGATTTCTGGCTGCGCGTCGAGCATATCGAAAGTTTGCACGCTCACGATGCAGTAGCCATAGCCACAAAAGGCATTCCTCAGGGCTATAGCGCTCTATTGCATCGCTAGCAGAGCACACCTCATGTGAATACGCTGTTTTGCGCCTTAAAAATAGGATATAACCTGTGACCTTAGAGCCTGTGACCTTAGAAAAAGTCGGACGCATTGAGATCGCCAAGCAAGCGCTAAACTTCTCGGCGGCGCATTTCACCATCTTCTCAGCTACAGATCGCGAGGATCTACACGGCCACAATTGGCAAGTGGAGTGCGAAATCACTTCGGCTATTGGCGATAATGGCCTGATTTTCGACTATGCGATCATCAAAGTTCTGATCAAAAAAATCTGCGATGAGTTAGACGAGAAGACCCTCCTCCCGGAACAATCACCATTTCTCTCGCTAACTGAGGAATCCCCCTACCTGATTGCCGTCTACGGAGATGAGCGCATCCCTTTTTTGCCGCGAGATGTGATCACGCTTCCAATTAGTAACATCAGTGTTGAGGAGCTTGCACATTATTTTTTGCAGCGCGTGCTTGCGCATCCGGATATTGTCAAACAGGACGTCCACGATATGGCGATCAGTATTTCGTCAAGTCCGGGACAGAAAAGTTGGGCGTATTGGAGTTGCCAGCAATGACCGTAGCAATGATCAGCGGGGCTAGCAGAGGCAT
>JBLIHY010000027.1:0-23372 GCA_047634655.1 Cellvibrionaceae bacterium | reverse complement strand
CATCGACGCTGACTAATTGATCACCCGCTTTCAAGCCTGCTCTGTTCGCGGCGCTATCGGATAAAACACGGACAATAGTCCAGTCAGTCTCTGGCTCGACACGTTCCAGCCCAAGAGATTCCAATAGGTCTGGACGACCTTCATCACCAAGCCACTGGTTAATATTAATACGCTTGGTTTGGGCTCGCTCAGAATCGTCTTTAATATTTGAGAATGTTTTTACGTCAATGCGGATATCGCCCGTATCACCGATGCGTCCCACTAGCTGTTCGTAGACAGTCCGCCACGTTGGCGTTGGTTTGCCATCGATAGCGACGATTTCCTGACCTGCCGCTAACCCCGCATAATCAGCCGGTGTCCCCTCTGTGACCGCACCAATTACGGGAGCCAAACCTTTGAAGCCTGCCAAGGCCAATAAAAAATAAAAGATAATCGCCAGGATAAAATTTGCAATGGGTCCCGCGGACACAATGGCCATCCGTTGACCAACTGTCTTCTGAGTAAACGCATAGGGCAATTCGGCGCTTGCGACAGGCCCCTCGCGTTCGTCTAGCATCTTGACGTAGCCACCCAGAGGAATAGCAGCCAACACGAATTCGGTGCCAGACTTGTCTTTCCAGGATAATAGGGGTTTGCCGAAGCCAACGGAGAATCTTAGAACTTTTACCCCACAGCGGCGAGCAACATAGTAGTGACCAAACTCGTGAAAGGTCACCAAGATGCCGATGGTTAGTAGAAACCAGAGAATTGTGATCAATATAGAACTCTTGCAAACATTTGAAGGATTTCTTTAGAGGGAAAGTTTTGATTGATAATAGGATTGCGCCAGCTTGCGGGCGTAAAAATCCAGCTCTAGGACAGCGTCTATGCTGTTTGGTTCCCAATAGTCAGCCTGCGTCATCACCTCCGATAATAAGTGGCTGATTTTTCCAAAATTTAAGCGTCCTTTGAGAAAGGCATCGACGCCGACTTCGTTAGCCGCATTTAGCACGGTTGCCGCGCCCTTGCCCTGAGCGGCGGCGGCCATCGACAAAGGCAAGGCTGGAAAGCGCACCATATCTGGCGCCTGGAACTGTAGATCCTGTTGCATAATTAGGTCTAGGCGATCTACCCCCGACGAGATACGCTCTGGCCAGCCCAGCGCGTGCGCAATAGGAATACGCATGTTGGGATTTCCCAATTGTGCTAGAACCGAGCCATCGGAATATTCCACCATCGAATGGACGATACTCTGAGGGTGAATCACTACTTCAATATCGTCAGGATGCAAGGAGAATAGATAACAGGCCTCAATGAACTCGAGTCCCTTGTTCATCAGAGTTGCGGAATCGACAGATATCTTTCTCCCCATCGACCATTTCGGATGTTTGCAGGCCTGCTCAGGTGTGGCGTTAGCGATTTCCTCAGTTTTTGCGTTTAAAAATGGTCCGCCAGAGCCAGTTAAAATAACCTTTTTGACTCCCGCGATATCTCCTCCCGCAGTGTAGCCGGAGGGCAGACACTGAAAAATTGCATTGTGTTCACTGTCGATAGGTAACAGTTGAGCACCATTTTCTCGAATGGCTGCCATAAACAGATCGCCGGCCATGACTACGGCCTCTTTATTGGCTAAAAGTACCTTTTTCCCTGCTTTTGCCGCTGCAAGCGTTGGTAGTAAGCCAGCTGCTCCGACAATGGCTGCCATTACCGTATCGACTTGGCTGGCTTCTGCTACATCAACGAGTGCGTCTTCTCCCGCCAACACTTTTGTCGTACAGGATTTCTGTTTTAGCGCCAGACGCAATTGCTTAGCCAAATTTTTATCTCGGATGACGGCAAATTCAGGTTGGTGAGCAGCGCATTGCTCGGCGAGTAAATCGCTATTGCGATCTGCCGTCAGTGCAAATATTTTAAAGCGATCCGGGTGGCGCCTAATAACATCTAAGGTGCTGACTCCTATAGATCCGGTCGAGCCCAATATGCTGACGGTTTGTACTGGATAGTTGCTGGATTCCATAGGTATTTAACTCGGACTCCAACCTGAGATTATTAAAGCAAGTGCAAATACTGGTGTGGCCGCTGAGATGCTGTCGAGGCGATCCATTACTCCACCATGGCCGGGTAGCAATGAGCTGCTGTCTTTTATTTTGCGTTCTCGCTTCACCATACTTTCCAACAAATCTCCAAGTACCGAGGCGAAGGCTGTCAAAATAATAATTAATAGTATTATTGGCCACTCAGAGAGATTTGTCAGAACAGAAATCAATAAAGCAAATAGAGTGCAAAAAAAGATGCCGCCAGCTAAGCCCTCAAGAGTCTTTCCAGGGCTAATTTGTGCTGCCAGTTTGTGTTTGCCAATAATTCTACCGGTGAAGTAGGCTCCGGTATCCGCTACAAAAATCGTAAACATGACTAAAAGAATTAACCTGGGCCCATTCGTTTGATAAAGATAAACCAACGCCAGCCAGGTGGGGATTAGTACAAACCAGCCAATGATTGCCCGTATCCAGCGCGACCTCCAGAAGATAGCACTGGATGGATAACCCTGAATCCATAAAAGAGCCAACGCCCACCAGGTAGCCGCCGCCAAGAGGACGTTGAAAATGGCCTGTTCGTCTATCTCGTTTGGCGTCCCTTGCAAAAGACCGGTGTAATTAGCAGTAAAGACGACCAGTGCTAATCCGATTAAACTGTATATTAATCGCTGCCAGTTTTTCATAAAGCTAGACAGATTTGCCCATTCCCAGAGACCGGCAAAGAGCACCAGGGTGATAAAAATACCGAAACTAGGTTCAGGCAGTAGAAAAAGTGTTGCTAGGAAGGCTAGAGCCATTAGCACCGCAGTGATAATTCTCTGTCTAAGCATGGCTACGGT
Source organism: Cellvibrionaceae bacterium (assembly GCA_047634655.1). GTDB lineage: Bacteria > Pseudomonadota > Gammaproteobacteria > Pseudomonadales > Cellvibrionaceae > CANLBN01. Next base: position 20,518 of record JBLIHY010000027.1, on the reverse strand, counting down.
GCTCTTATTGAGAGGAGATGGCCTTTAACTGTTCAGCCGTTAACCCATAGCGTCGCTCTCGGGTGGAGAAACTGGCAATTGCCTCTTGTAAGGCGGCTTGATCAAAATCTGGCCAAAGTAGATTGCTGAAGTGGAGCTCAGCATAGGCAATTTGCCACAACAAAAAGTTACTAATGCGCAACTCGCCGCCGGTGCGTATCAAAAGATCCAGAGGTGGGAAATTAGCCAAAGCAGTATGAGAATGAAATCGCTCTTCATTAATATCGTCGATGTTGCAGTGACCTGATAACACTTGTTCGGCCAGACATTTCGCTGCATTGCTGATATCCCAACGACCCCCATAGTCAGCTGCGATGACTAAATGTTGCTCTCCTAACATGGTTAGCTTTTCTGCTCTGTCCAGAGCTTTTAGCAGCTTGCTGCTAAAACGGGATCGATTGCCAACCACGTGCAAGCGAGTGCCTTCTTTTTGCATCTTCTTGGTTTTGTTGATGAGATATTGGTAAAAAAGCGACATTAATGCGTCGACTTCTCTCTTTGGTCGCCGCCAATTTTCGCTACTGAAAGCGAAGATTGTGAGCACTTCAACATGATGCGTGCGACAAACTTCCAACATGTCCCATACGCGTTCGGCGCCGGCTCGATGTCCGGCAATACCAGGCAATCCCCGCTCTTTGGCCCAGCGATTATTTCCGTCCATAATAATCGCTAAATGTTTCATGGAGACATGATTAGACATAGGTGGTTTAAGATACGCTTGCTGTATTATTTGAGCGCGTTGGACAGCAAACGTTAAATCTTCAGTAGATCCTTTTCTTTTATAGCGTAAGCGGCGTCGACTTCAGCCACAAATTTGTCGGTGATTTTTTGAATGCCGTCTTGAAAATCACGCTCTTCATCCTCGCTAATTTCTTTCTGTTTTAGCAGGTTTTTTATATTGCTTAAAATATCTCGCCGTATGTTTCTGATGGATATTTTTGTATTTTCCGCTTCGGATTTGGCTTGCTTGGTAAAATTTTTGCGGGTTTCTTCGGTTAGTGACGGCATAGGGAGACGAATCAGATCTCCAGTGGTGGATGGATTGAGACCGAGGTCCGATTTCATGATCGCCTTTTCAATCTCGGGTGTTAGCTGTTTTTCCCAAGGCGAAATGCACAGGGTTCGCGCATCTAGCACGGAGACATTTGCCACTTGTGATAAAGGTGTCGGATTACCGTAGTATTTTACGGAAATGCCATCGAGGATACTTGGGTGAGCGCGGCCAGTGCGAATTTTGTTAAAACTGTTGGCCAGGGCTTCAATGCTTTTCTTCATCCGAGCCTGTGCTTCCCTTTCAATATCTTCAATCATGTGTTGTTGCCTTCATTCTATATTTTTCACTCTTTTGCTTTGTTCGTTTGGTAATAAATAGTGACTCTGTCTACTTTGCTGAGCTTGCACTTGCAATAGTATTAACGAAACTCTGGCCCTATCTTAACCTTGGAGTTGAGAATAGTGCGTTCTGTAATATTGCAAAAGACTGACTCAATAAAATGACAATTTTATATTTGACGGATTAACGAAGCCGTTTGGCTTCAATCAGAATCATCGAGATTATTTTTAATCAGTGTCCCTTCGTCCCCACCGACAACAATGTTTAGAAGTGCGCCAGATTTCGACATCTTAAACACTCTGACTGGCATGTCGTGGTCACGACAGAGACAGATTGCCGTCAAATCCATCACGCCTAGTTTTTTCTCGAGGGCAGTGTCATAAGTTAAGCGGTCATACTTGGTCGCCGAAGGATCTCTGACGGGATCAGCTGTATAAACTCCATCGACTTTAGTGGCTTTTAAAACGATTTCCGCTTCAACTTCGATAGCTCGCAGGCAGGCAGCCGAATCTGTTGTGAAAAACGGGTTGCCCGTGCCAGCGGAAAATATCACTACTTCGCCAACATCCAAAAATCGGATAGCGGCTCTGCGGTCATAGTGCTCAACGATTCCACTCATGGGAATGGACGACATTACTCTAGAGTTGATGTTGGATCGCTCCAGCGCATCGCGCATGGCCAGAGCATTCATGACAGTCGCTAGCATTCCCATGTGATCGCCTGTGACGCGATCCAGACCCGCAGCGCTCAAAGCAGAACCTCGAAATAGATTGCCACCGCCGATCACTAAGCCTATCTGGACACCGATGCCAACCAGTTGGCCTATTTCCAAAGCCATCTTGTCGAGTACTTTTGGATCGATGCCAAAGCCTTCTTTACCCGTGAGCTCTTCACCGCTCAATTTTAGAAGGATACGCTTATACTTTTTATCGCGTTTCGCCACCATAGAATAGTCTTCCTTTGGCTTGGGTCTTTTCAAGCATGTCAAAAATGGTGCATTCTAACAGCAAGATCGAACAAGTGCGACAAAGACTAATCCAATAGTAAGTGCCGCCTTGATAGTTTTTTCAAGTATTTAATTACTAACTAAGTAGGGCAGGGGGAGCACCGTAAGTCGATGTTGGCGATCAGCGTCTGCGAACAGTTGATCTGCTTCGACAGCTTGTTCTGTCAATACCGCTAGAAAATCTTGATTCAGGGGTGTGCTCAATACCACATGGCCAACAGCCTGTTGGTTTTCGATTGTGTAAAGTGGACTGCCTGGAGTCTGTGGTCCAGCTTTGTTGCTACTAACGTGGTACATGCGGCGTTTAAGTTTGCCAAGGTATTGCATTCTCGCCACCACTTCCTGGCCGACATAACAACCTTTGGTAAAGCTGACTCCATTGGCCGTAACTTGTAAATTAAGCATCTGAGGAATGAATTTTTCGACTGTTTCCGGACGTACTTCGCCAAGACCCAACTCGATGGCAGTGGCGTCCCAGTGACCATTGTCATCCGTGGACTTGTCGATTGACATTACTTCTGATTCAGAGTGTTGCTGAATCCAACATTCAAAGTAGTCTTCGCTAAGCTGTATTAAAAACTGATTGCTTTCATGAACGCATGCATTAACATCATTTGGCAATTGGTTGAACACCTTGGCGACACTGTCGAGTTGACTTTGATGCAGTAGCACACAACGATAGTCTGGTGAGGCGTCCATCAATACTACTTTAGAAAAAACGCTGTACTTTTTCAGTGTTTCCAGCGCCGGCGTTACAAGGCTTAGTGGCAAAGCTAGGGCAATAGTTTCCGCGTCTACTCCAATAGCGCGGAAGCTAAAGTGCATGCGACCTTTTGTATTACAGTGGGCGCCAAGTGCGGTATGGCTGTGTTTTTTTTTCGGGCTTAGGTCTCTTACGTCACAGGTAACTTGGCCCTGTAGAAATTTATAAGAGTCTTGGCCTTTGATGAGCAACAGGCCGCGTTGAGGAACCGAGATGGGAGATTTTAATTGCATAGGCATAACACTCATTCGATGGCATAGCTTTCGTTGTGGATAAAGAGATATAATGAATACTAACTTTTCTAAACCAAATTAACCTGCCGTTTTTCATAAAATTATGGAGCTTAATAGAATCCGTTGGGCCAGCCGTCGAGGCATGTTGGAGTTAGATCTGATACTCCAGCCTTTTATAGAAAATTCTTACTCTGCTCTCTCCAGAGAGGACCAACAACGCTACCAGAAGTTGCTGGATGAACAAGATGTTGATCTGTTCGCTTGGCTCCTAAACCATCAAATCCCACCAAATCAAGAGTTACAAAGGATTGTACAAATTGTTCGCGACAGCGTCTCCAGTAAAAGTCCCTAGCGACCATTGTCGCCACTCTACACTACGACTTTACCCCTCTCGCAGCTCGCTAGTCTTGATGTGCCTCATGTGCTTGATGGCAGCTTTGGCTGTCTCGCTGGCCCACGTGCCTCTTGTGCTGAAGCTTATTGCGTCCACAGGAATACTTGGATGCGCGGCGATTGGTATCTTTCGATGGCATCAAACTCCTGTTTATTGCTTAACGACTTTTCAGCAGCAATGGCAATTGTTGAGCGAAGGCGATAAACGACAAACGCTTCAGATAAGTTTCTGCTATTACTGGTCGCCAAGTTTAATTATCCTTAGTGTTTTTAATGCTAATCAGCGCAAAAAATATCTGCCAATTTTCCCCGATATGTGTACTGAAAATGATTTTCACCGGTTGAGGGTAATGTGTCGGTTTGAATTGCCACCTGCTCAACATCGTCATTCAATTTCCATTCTCGTCAGAAAAATAACCGGTAAATCACCGTAAATACTCTATCTTAGCGGTGCTCTTGGATATCGGTAAGAAAACTTTTACAATCGGCGCCGGTTTCCCTAACAGTTTGAACCGAATCAGTTTAGTTGTATCAATATCACTATGTCTTCACAGAATCGTTACAAAGATGTTCGTCGCCAACGCTTGGAGTTCAATAAGCTGCAAAAGCGTCTGCGTCGGCAGGTGGGGCAAGCTGTCGCTGAATACAATATGATCGAAGAGGGTGACTTGGTGATGGTTTGCCTGTCTGGTGGCAAAGATTCCCACGTCATGCTGGATATATTGTTGGGTCTAAAAAAGTCGGCGCCAATAAAATTTGAGCTCGTTGCTGTCAATCTCGATCAGAAGCAACCAGGCTTTCCGGAGGAAGTGCTGCCAACCTACCTCGATAGACTGGGTGTTCCCTATTATGTTGTACAGAAAAACACTTACAAAGTGGTCAAGTCTGTAGTGCCCGAGGGTAAAACCACTTGTGGCCTCTGCTCTCGTTTGCGTCGAGGCACACTTTACGGTTTTGCAGAGGAAATCGGTGCCAGCAAAGTTGCCCTTGGTCACCATAAGGATGACATTGTCGAGACTTTATTTCTAAATATGTTCTATGGAGGGCGTTTAAAGGCAATGCCGCCCAAATTGCTCTCTGATGATCGACGAAATATCGTCATACGGCCCATGGCTTTCTGCCGTGAGAGCGAGATTGCCGCTTACGCAGAGCAAAAACAGTTTCCGATAATTCCCTGTAACCTCTGTGGTTCGCAAGAAAACCTGCAAAGACAAAACATCAAGAAAATGTTGCAGTGCTGGGACAAGCAGTATCCAGGACGCACTGAAAATATCTTTTCAGCATTGACGAAGGTGTCGCCTTCTCAGTTGGCGGACAATAACCTATATGATTTTATTCGCCTGGCAATGGACCGTTCAGGCAGCCTCGAATCAAATGCATTTAATCGGCAACAGGCTACCGCTAGTGGTAACTTGGATGCGTTGCAACGGCAATGGCTCGCAGATGAAGATTCTATTAACGTGGTTAACATATGAGTAAAGCAGTAAGAATTCATATTAGCGGGCAAGTACAAGGTGTGTTTTATCGCGCCACGGCCCGCGAACAGGCCCAGAATTTGCGACTAAATGGTTGGATAAAAAATGAAATTGACGGATCGGTGATGGCCCATATACAAGGCGAGTCCCAAGCACTGGATCAGTGGTTACAGTGGGCGCGGCAAGGACCCGAAACGGCAAAAGTAAGTGGTATCGATATATCGGAAGCTGGGCACGAACCACTAAACTGTTTCGAAATTCGCTATCGATAAGAGTCTTAATGTTCTAGGCACAGAAAACAATAGAGTCGTCAGTGGATCGGATTTAGTGGGCGTTATTCGTATTGCGACTACAGACAGAAATTACTACAATGCTGTCCGGTCTGCCGCTCGCGTTAAAACAACCAAATGGCCAGCTCATCTAAATCTATTAAATTGCTCATGTGGTTTTTTGTTCTAGAAGAAATGTGGGAGCTAGGTTACAGCGCCAATTCTTTATAATGGTTCTAGTTTACTCGTTATTCATATGGCTCTTTTTCCAACCCACCACCAACCCGACATCATCGGCTATCTCATTAAACCTACTGTCTCGGCGGTTACAAAATTTCGAACAGCTGCATTCAATTGAATGGCCATCGTTGATAAATAAATGAAAAAACAGCTTCACTAATTACACTGTATTACAGCCCGATAAAGTTTGATGTGCTTTTGCCATAAGTACTGAGTTCGCCGGACCTTTGCCAGCTTCCGGCAAATATTTAGTGCTTCTAGATCAGCAGGTCATTCAGCTATCAACTGAATAGCTATCGAGACTATATTTTAATTATCTTTGGGAGAACACACCGTGAACGTTGAACGTACTCTATCAATTATCAAGCCTGACGCCGTTGCTAAGAATCTTATCGGGGAAATTGTAGCCCGGTTCGAGCAGGCTGGTCTGAAAATTTCCGCCGCCAAAATGCTAAACCTGAGCCAACAAATGGCTGAGAATTTTTATGCGGAACATAAAGAGCGCCCATTCTTCCCTCATCTGGTTGAATTTATGACATCCGGGCCAGTCATTGTTCAAGTTTTGGAAGGTGAAAATGCTATCGTTAAAAACCGTGAGTTAATGGGCGCCACTAACCCTCAAGAAGCAGAAGCTGGTACTATCCGGGCAGATTTTGCCGAGACTGTCGAAGCCAATGCTGTTCACGGTTCGGATTCAGAAACGTCTGCTGCTCGCGAAATTGCCTATTTTTTCTGTGGTAGTGAAATTTTTTCTTGAGGTTTTTCTTCCCTAACATTCGCGATAGTTTAACGGCACATTCACCGGTGCCCCCGCAAATCCGACGAGCCTTTTGATGGTTAAAAAAACTAACTTGTTAGGCCTAACATTACCTTCAATGGTCGATTTTTTTGTATCCATTGAAGAAAAGCCCTTCCGCGCTGTCCAAGTTTTAAAGTGGATTCATCAACAGGGTGTCGCTCATTTTGATGAGATGACTAACCTGGCAAAGCCCTTGCGCGAAAAACTCAAAGCGGTGGCGGAAATTCGTGCGCCTGATGTTGTTCAACAATTGGATTCCATAGACGGCACTCGTAAATTTCTCTTCAAGGTGGACGACGATAACATTGTCGAAGCTGTCTTCATCCCCGAAAATAACCGCGGTACTCTGTGTGTATCTTCTCAGATTGGCTGCTCTTTAGACTGCAGCTTCTGTGCTACGGGGAAGCAGGGCTTTAACCGAAATTTGACAAGCGCTGAAATTATTGCCCAGGTTTGGGTGGCTATCGGTTCTTTTGGTTGGCCACAGCAGACCGGATCCCGTGCAATCACCAATGTTGTAATGATGGGAATGGGCGAGCCTCTGATGAATTTCGATAATGTTGTCGCTGCAATGACCTTAATGATGGACGATAATGCTTATGGTTTATCTAAGCGCCGCGTAACATTAAGCACGGCTGGGGTAGTGCCCATGCTAGATAAATTGGCAGAAAAGGCCGACGTCTCTCTGGCTATATCTTTACACGCACCTAATGACGAATTGCGTAACAAACTGGTGCCAATTAACCGCAAGTACCCGATTGCGGTCCTGCTCGACGCGGCTGAGCGCTACATCCGAACATTTCCCAATACTCGTCGCAAGATTACCATTGAATATACCTTGATTGATCAGGTCAATGACCGGCCTGAGCACGCCCACGAGCTATCCAGGTTGCTTAGTGCGCTACCGGTGAAAATCAACTTGATCCCTTTTAATCCCTACAAGCTCGTGAACTACAAAAGAGTTAGCGACCAGGCCTTGCGTTGCTTTCAGGATATTTTGATCAAAGCTGGATTTATCGCAACGATCCGAACTACTCGTGGCGAGGATATTGGAGCAGCCTGCGGACAGTTGGCCGGCGAGGTTAAAGACCGCACTCGCCGCAGTATTCGATATCAGGAAGGCGTAGCTTTAGAGCCGGTGAGACTGTTGACCTGCTCTTAATAAGTCTAAATCGAAATGTATAATTTATCTGGTCAGACACCGTTCAACGGCGTATGCCGATATTTCTTGTTAATAATTTATTGATCATTTGAAAGTTTTTATACATGTTTATGTGGAGCAATACTACTGATGTTTACCAAGAAGTCGTCTATTTCGACGCAAACTAGATTCCCGCTCATCAATATTTTTTTAAGACCGGGGTCTCGTTTGGTGGATTTTTTCGAGGTTAACGCGGCTTACTTTCGATCAAAAATTTACGGTAAATTTGGAGTAAACTCCTTTGATTAGGCGCCCATTACCAATTGTTTTCGCTATCCTTTTATTATTGACGATGACAATTTTTGGTTGTGTCTCTGTCACTGGGCCGAATGCTCGTGTGGTTGATAAAGAGAAAGCTTTGGATAGCCTGATTGACTTGGGTATGGCTTACCTAAATCAGGGTGATCGCGAAAATTCCCGGCGCAACTTTGAAAAGGCTTTGGAAATAGATAAAAACTCTTCTCGGGCCCACAATGGTTTGGCGCTGTTGTATCAGATGAACAGCGAGGTCGCGCTAGCAGAAAAATCATTTATGCGCGCCCTCGATGAAGACAAGGGTTACACCTCCGCCCGAGTGAATTATGGCCTTTTTCTCTATGAGCAAAAGCGCTTTCAAGAAGCGTATGGCTCTTTTGTAAGAGCGTCAGAGGATTTGAGTCATAGTCAGCGTGCGCAGGTTTTGGCTTATTTAGGTCAAGCGGCGAAGCAAATCGGAAATCTAGACCGTGCGAAAGCGGCTTTTGAGCACTCTCTAAATATTGATGGTAAGTTGCCATTACCGCTTTTGGAGCTGGCCGAAATTAGTTTTGCTTCAAAAGATTATGTTTCTGCCAAACGCTATTTGGATCGGTACGATATCGTAGCTAAATCATCGCCAAGAAAATTGCTGTTGGGTATTCAGATAGAGCGAGTGTTTGGCAATAAAAACAAAGAGGCCAGTTATATACTAGCCTTGAAAAACCTTTATCCGTATTCAAAGGAATATCTGGAGTATAAAAAATTAGTCGACGAGCAGGTGTCAACCGATGAGAAATAGCAGTGACGATAGGGAAAATCTAGCGCAGTCTCGAGAAATTACTCCCGGGAAGTTACTAACAGCCGCGCGCGAACAGCAGGGAAAATCTCAGAAAGATCTTGCCAATGATTTAAAAATATCAGTCCATCGACTCAGGTCAATCGAGACAGATGACTACAGTGATTTCCCCTCGGAAACCTATGTTCGCGGCCATCTCAAAAATTACGGGCGCTCGGTCGGCATCAGTGAAGACGAAATCATGGGTGTTTATGAGAATTGCAACGTTCCATTGTATTCAGCAAGCTCTAATGCGCAACGAAGTGACGAGACAGTTGCCAACTCCCGAAAGCATTGGTCGTTTGTCTATATGGTTTTGGTGTTATTAGCTCTGCTATGGTTTTTTTCCTATTGGTTATTCAGTGATAGAAAAAGTCAAAAACAAGAACCCAGCCAGCCTTATTCCTCCCTTGGTCCAGAACCCACGCCACAGCTTAGGGAGTCACTAAATTTGCCTTATCGAGGGTTAGAGTCTGCCCTTGAAGAGCAGTCATACTCCTCCGCGTTTGAAAGTGAAGTTGAATCCTCCGAGGCTCAAACCGAACGGTTCGTACAAAACGGTAAATTATTGGTAAGCAAAATCACGGCGGCAGAGTTGGTTAAGTCAATTATCGCTGAAGATCAAGCTTCAATAGAAACAGAGGAAGCATCCACCACTTTAGTTGCTATTGGAGACAACTTGTCTTTCAGTTTTCAGAATCCTTGCTGGATTAAGATTACTGATGCGGATGGCCAGGAGATCTTCGCTGGTCTTCAGCAAGCGGGTACAGATCTGTCCATTTACGGTAAAGCGCCCTTCAAAATTGTCGTCGGTAATGTAGATGGCACGTCTCTCGCGTACAATGGTGAGCCAGTTAAAATAACCGCCGAGGGTAACAATAAGCTTGCCCGTCTTAGAATCGGAGGCTAGTAATTTTTGAGGTTTCTCCAGCTTTGTCTCTTGCGAATTCTGTAACGCGCGATACTCAATATCATAAATTACAATAGATAACGCGCGACGGTTTCTTTCTGTTTGCCTCGAATTTATGTACCGGAGATTGGCTACATGCAGTATAAGTTTTCCCTTAAACGACGGCGTTCACGACAAATTATGGTGGGTGATGTCCCGGTTGGAGGTGACGCGCCAATCAGCGTGCAAAGCATGACCAATACGGAAACGACCGATGTGGCCGCCACGGTTGCACAAGTCCAGCGTATCCAAGATGCCGGTGCCGATATCGTACGCATATCAGTGCCGACTATGGAAGCGGCGGAGGCCTTTGGTAAAATCCGCCAACAGGTCACTGTTCCCCTGGTTGCAGATATTCATTTTGATTATCGAATTGCGCTTAGAGTCTCCGACTTTGGAGTGGATTGTATACGGATTAATCCGGGAAATATCGGGCGAGAAAAGCGCATGCGTTCGGTTATAGACAAAGCCCGCGATCTCAACATCCCATTGCGTATAGGCGTCAATGCTGGCTCACTGGAAAAAGATCTGCAAAGAAAATACGGCGAGCCTACTCCCAAAGCTTTAGTCGAATCGGCAATGCGTCATGTAGATATCCTGGATCGACTAGACTTTCAGAATTTTAAAATTAGCGTCAAGGCCTCCGATGTATTTATGGCGGTAGCCGCCTACCGCGAGCTGGCGCAGCAAGTTGATCAGCCTCTACATCTAGGCATTACTGAAGCTGGCGGCCTGCGTTCCGGCACCGTGAAGTCAGCTGTTGGCCTGGGCGCGCTTCTGATGGATGGCATAGGTGACACTATTCGGATTTCCTTAGCCGCCGATCCCGTTGAGGAAGTCAAGGTCGGCTGGGATTTGTTGAAGAGTCTAAAGCTTCGTGCCAAGGGCATTAATTTTATTGCGTGCCCCAGTTGCTCGCGTCAAAATTTCGATGTCATCAGCACAATGAATTCGCTTGAGACACGGTTAGATGACATCACTGTGCCTATGGACGTTGCTGTAATTGGTTGTGTAGTCAATGGTCCCGGTGAAGCTCGAGAAGCCGACATCGGTCTGGCTGGCGGAACCCCGAACAATCTGGTTTACATCGATGGTCAACCTGCAACCAAGCTAGGTAAGTTGAATTTGGTAGATGAATTAGAGAAGTTAATAAGAGAAAAAGCTAAAGCTAAAATACAAGCCATGGAAAGTTTGATTATCAAGGTTTAGGCAGTAATATTTCCCCGGGGCTTATCTCGACAATATTCCTCAATTCCAATACCTGAAATCGAGTAGGCTTGTAGTCATTTTTCGCGTGGAACGGGGCGTCGATTGACTAATTGACACATCGTTAATTGGCTGGCTAAGCTCACCCATAGTCTTTGCTTGCATGTGCTTTACCGAATAACGATAATACATCTGGTAATTAGCATCAACAGACTCAGTCCTACGATAACATCCCCTAATTTTAATAAACTGACTAAATAAAGGTGACTTGTGGTGAATCGACCAAAGCCAAATGATTACTTTAAAGATTGGAAAGATAGAGAAGCCCTGGCGGAGGCTATGATCCCGATGATTGGTAAGCTCTACCGGGAAAATAATGTGAAGACCTATATTTACGGGCGCCCACTGATAAACCGTTCGGTGATTGATATTATGAAGCACCACCGAGCAGTGCGGCAAATAGAAGAAAATGAGCTGTCAGAATTTGAAAGCTTCCCGATTCTTAAAGCTATCATAGAGCTAAATATAGGGTCAGCGCACATCGATCTCGGCAAGCTCACGGTGAAATACATGGATCAAGCCAGTGGCAAAGATCCTAAAGATTGGGTTGCATCGGAACTTTCCGAGCTAGCCAACAACAATGAAAAACTCCTTGATAAATCACAAGACGTTGTCCTCTATGGCTTTGGCCGCATCGGTCGGCTAATGGCTCGCCTGCTCGTGGAAAAGACTGGAGGTGGAGAATTACTACGTTTGCGCGCGGTTGTCGTTCGCAAGGGTAAAAGTCCCAACGATTTGGTAAAGCGGGCCAGCCTGTTACGTCGGGATTCCGTTCATGGTAGCTTCAAAGGCACCATCCGCGTTGACGAAGAAAACAGCTCTTTAATTTGTAATGGATTAGAGGTAAAGATTATTTATGCCGATTCGCCATCGGAAGTGGATTACACCCAATACGGTATCGATAATGCCATTATTGTCGATAATACGGGAGTCTGGCGCGATGTTGATGGTCTATCCAAGCACCTTGAATGTAAAGGTGTCAGCAAGGTATTACTGACGGCACCTGGCAAAGGAGAGATGAAAAACGTTGTTTACGGTATAAATAACAACACCATTCAGCCAGAAGATAAAATCATCTCAGCGGCATCTTGTACAACCAACGCCATTACGCCAGTGCTAAAAGCTTTAATGGATGAGTACGGTATTAGCCATGGGCATGTTGAAACCGTCCACTCCTATACGAACGATCAAAATCTTATTGATAATTATCACAAGGGAGATCGTCGTGGTCGTAGTGCGCCACTTAATATGGTATTGACCGAAACAGGTGCCGCTAAAGCTGTCCAGAAGGCTATTCCTGAATTGGCAGGGAAGTTATCTGGCAACTCAATCCGGGTGCCAACCCCTAATGTTTCTATGGCTATACTTAACTTGCAGCTGAAGAAAGAGACAACAAAGGAAGAGCTTAACAACTATATGCGGGAAGTGGCTTTGCATTCGCCCTTACAGCAGCAAATCGATTTCACCAATTCACCAGAAGTTGTTTCAAGTGACTTTATTGGCTCGCGGCACGCTTGTATTTTTGACAGCAAAGCGACTATCGTCAACGGCAATTCCTGCGTGCTGTATTGTTGGTATGATAATGAGTTTGGATACAGTTGCCAGGTTATGCGTTGCCTTGAGCAAATGGCCGGCATCCGCTATAAATTTTACCCTCAAACGTAAGTAGTTTGCCTCGGAAACCCGACCTTGTAGTCGGGTTTCTTCGGTCAGAGGTGTGGCGAAAAAATATTCTTCTAAAAGCTATGAGCACGACTACCTTTATCAAGATAACTGGCCGGAGTATAAGTGCTCGTTTGTCTGAGGATCCTAACAGCTAGGATCCGCTGAAGTTGCGAGAATCCAGGGATAAGAAAAGTTATCATGCCGAAAATCTTCGCTGCGTTTGCACTCTGCGTCGTGCGTCAAGTAACTGATTATTTTTTCTGGAAGCTACGCTTTTTCTTGTGCAAGCAGACTCCCCAGCGCCAAAGTAACGCCTTCGTCACCGTTCCCTGTAAGATTCTCAGACTTTGAAGGCCTGTTTTGATGAGATTTAAGTATTGAATTACTGGAAAGGGATGCAGTGCATCATTATAATTGCGATCTTAAATAAAGAGACACGTCCAACTCACAATACATCCTCTAGAATCGTTGAAGCGTTACCCTTTGCAATGGTTGATCAACTCCATCGCATCTGGAGACCCTTCTACCTTTCCGGTCGGCTGATACAGATGTTGTTCTTCAGGTCGATTTGCCAGGGATGATAAGTCAAAAAATGGCGCATTTCGCCAATCCTTTAATTGTTCTCTAAATAATGACATTCAGGTCAGACATCTTATGATCAAAATCCGTAAGGGGTTAGACTTACCTATTAATGGTAACCCTAAACAAGATATCAGTGAGGCCCCCAGGGCGCGGTCCGTTGCCCTAGTAGGGCCCGATTACCATGGCATGAAGCCAACCATGGAAGTTAAAGAAGGCGACAAGGTTAAGCTAGGACAATTACTTTTTACTGATAAGAAAAGTAAAGGTGTTCGCTATACTGCTCCGGCCTCCGGCACAGTTGCCGCTATCAATCGTGGCGCCCGTCGAGTGTTGCAATCTGTTGTGATCGATATTGAGGGCGATGAAGCAGAAGAATTTGCGAGCTATTCCGCCGATGAAATTGCCAGTCTTAGCAAACCGCAAATTATAGAAAATTTGGTGCGTTCCGGTCAGTGGACAGCGTTTCGAACTCGGCCTTACAGTAAAGTCCCTCAGCCAGACACAGCTGCCATATCTATCTTCGTAACTGCGATGGATACTAATCCATTGTCGGCGGATCCCACTGTCTTTATAAAAACAGAAATCGAAGCTTTCAATAACGGCCTCACATTATTGACTAAGCTAACGGAAGGTAATGTGTTCGTGTGTAGGTCAGCCGATGCTGACTTCCCTGTACCCAGCGATCCCAAATTGAAGGTCGAGAGCTTCTCAGGTGTGCATCCAGCGGGCAATGCAGGCACTCACATTCACTGCCTCGATCCGGTTAGTGTATCCAAGACGGTATGGACCATTGGTTACCAGGATGTTATTGCTTTTGGGCATCTCTTTACTTCTGGCAAAATCTTTACGGATCGAGTTATCTCACTGGCTGGCCCACAAGTTGATAATCCTCGATTATTGAAAACCCGATTGGGCGTTAGTCTTGACGAGTTGACGGCAGGTCAAATGAAACCAGGTAAAAATCGAGTTCTATCGGGTTCAGTGTTTGGTGGATTTATTGCCAATAGTGGTCTCGCCTATTTAGGTCGCTATCACAACCAAGTAACGGTACTGAAAGAAGGCGATGACCGCCCCTTTCTGCACTATCTGCGCCCCGGTTTCGATTCTTTTTCTTCACTCGGCATCTATATCTCCAGTTTCTTCGCGAGTAAAAAATTCAATTTCACTACTACTACTAACGGTAGTGAGCGAGCGATGGTCCCCATAGGCGCTTATGAAAACATCATGCCTCTCGATATTCTTCCCACACAACTTCTACGTTCGTTAATCGTTGGCGACACTGATATGGCTCAGAAGCTCGGTTGTCTGGAGTTGGACGAAGAAGATTTATCGCTGTGTACTTATGTTTGTCCAGGAAAATACGAATATGGTCCAATCCTTCGCGATAACCTAACTCGAATCGAAAAAGAGGGTTAATTTATGAGTCTGAGAAAAATGCTCGACAACATGGAGCCCCACTTCAATAAGGGGGGGAAGTATGAAAGTTGGTATGTGCTTTACGAAGCAGTTGATACCATTTTTTATCGTCCAAATCATGTAACCAAAACATCTGCTCATGTGCGCGATGGCGTTGACCTCAAGCGAATCATGATCACTGTCTGGCTGTGTACTTTCCCCGCCATGTTTTATGGTATGCACAACGTTGGCTATCAGGCAAACACCATTATGGCCGACATCGGTATGGCAGCTGTTGAAGGCTGGCACGGTTGGTTGATCGAGTTGCTGGGTGGTTACAACGCATCTAATACTTGGCATAACTTATGGCATGGAGCTTCGTACTTTTTGCCCATCTATGTCACTGTATTTTTAGTTGGCGGTTTTTGGGAAGTACTCTTTGCCATGAAGCGAGGTCATGAGGTAAATGAAGGTTTCTTCGTTACCTCTGTTCTGTTTTCTCTAACTTGTCCGCCGGATCTTCCGCTCTGGCAAGCTGCTCTCGGAATTACCTTTGGCGTTGTTATTGCCAAGGAAGTATTTGGAGGAACTGGTAAAAACTTCCTCAATCCGGCGCTCACCGGTCGAGCCTTTCTCTATTTTGCCTATCCTGCCTCTATGTCCGGCGACAGCGTTTGGACGGCAGTCGATGGTTATACTGGTCCAACGGCTCTTTCGAAAGCAGCAGCTGATGGTGTTGTAGGTATTACCGGTGGAGATAACCCTATCTCTTGGTTAAATGCATTTTTGGGCAACATTCATGGTTCAATTGGCGAAGTGTCAACCTTGATGATCTTCCTTGGCGGCGCTGTCTTACTAATTATGCGTATTGCTTCCTGGCGAATCATGGCGGGTGTAATGTTGGGCATGGTAGCGACTTCCATGTTGTTGAATGTAGTAGGTTCCGACACAAACCCAATGTTCAGCGTGCCCTGGTACTGGCATATGGTAGTTGGCGGTTTTGCATTCGGTATGGTTTTCATGTCAACTGATCCGGTTTCCGCTTCTATGACCAATACGGGCAAATGGTGGTTTGGCGCGTTAATTGGTTTTATGACTATATTGATTAGAGTCGTCAACCCTGCATTTCCCGAAGGCATCATGTTGGCAATTCTATTTGCTAACTTATTTGCACCACTGATTGATCACTTTGTGGTTCAGTCTAATGTTAAAAGGAGATTGGCGCGTGCCTAACGATTCTATTAAGAAAACCTTTGTTGTTGCCCTTCTGCTTTGCATAGTTTGTTCCGTAGTGGTTTCTACAGCGGCGGTCTTACTGAAACCGTCACAAATTGCGAATAAAGCCAAGGATTACAAAATAAATATCCTCAAAGCCGGAGGTATTTACGAAAAGGGCATAGATGCTGGCAAAACTATTAACGAGATGTTTCAGTCCGTTACTACCAGGTTGGTAGATTTAGACTCCGGAGAGTATACCGACGCAGTTGATATAGATAAATATGATCAACGCAAGGCATCCAAGGATCCCTCTCTTTCCGATCCCATCCCCGATGAAAAAGATAAGGCCAAAATTAATACTCGAGTAAAATACTCCAAAGTTTACTTGGTCAAAGATGGCGATGACCTGAAAAAAGTGATCCTTCCTGTTAAGGGCTATGGATTATGGTCGACTTTATACGGCTTTATCTCCTTGGAGCCAGATCTCAACACCGTATCTGGCATTACCTTCTATGAGCATGCCGAAACGCCAGGTTTGGGAGGAGAAGTTGATAATCCAAGCTGGAAGGCTCAATGGTCTGGGAAAAAAGTTTACGAAGGTGAAGTTGGTGGCGATGTAAAGCTTACTGTTATCAAGGGTAAGACCGATAGTAATACTTCCGATCGAGAATATAAAATTGATGGCCTTTCTGGAGCCACTCTGACTACTCGAGGGGTCGATAACCTAGTTAAATTTTGGATGGGCCCCATGGGCTATGCACAATATCTTAATAACTTAAAAAGTGGCGAGGTTTAATGTATGAAAGTTAAAGAATTGCTCCTCAAGCCTATATTTGAGAACAATCCCATCGCATTGCAGATTTTGGGTATCTGCTCTGCACTTGCAGTCACTAGTAGCCTTAAGGTTACTGCCGTTATGTGCATCGCTGTAACTCTAGTGACTGCATTTTCCAACTTTTTTGTCTCTATCGTACGTAACCAAGTTCCCGGAAGTATTCGTATTATCGTGCAAATGACCATCATTGCTTCATTGGTTATTCTAGTGGACCAAGTATTAAAAGCCGTCGCCTACGATATCAGTAAACAGCTATCAGTCTTCGTTGGATTGATTATTACTAACTGCATAGTGATGGGACGTGCAGAAGCATTTGCCATGAAAAACCCGCCAATATCCAGCTTTCTCGACGGAGTCGGCAACGGTCTTGGATACAGTGTCCTACTGTTAATATTGGCCTTTGTCCGCGAGTTGTTTGGTTCTGGGAAGCTGTTTGGTTATGAAGTTTTACCACTAGCTACAGAAGGCGGTTGGTACGTTTCTAATGGGATGCTACTGTTACCACCCAGCGCGTTCTTTTTGATTGGACTTTTCATATGGGTAGTACGTAGCTTTGATAAAAAACAGATAGAAGTGAGCGAATTCAAAATAGTATCGAATACTCAAGGTAAGGAGGTGCACTGATGGAAGCTTTACTGAGTTTGTTCGTTCGTTCAATTTTTATTGACAATATGGCCCTGGCCTTCTTCCTGGGTATGTGTACTTTTATCGCAGTTTCAAAAAAGGTTGAAGCCGCTATTGGATTAGGCATTGCTGTGATTGTAGTGTTAACAATCACAACGCCGGTTAACAACCTGCTATACACCTACCTGCTTGCCGATGGCGCTTTAGCTTGGGCCGGACTTCCCAACGTAGACTTAAGCTTTCTAGGCTTGATCACGTATATTGGTGTGATTGCCGCTCTGGTACAAATTTTGGAGATGTTTCTAGATAAGTATGTGCCTTCTCTCTACAACGCCCTCGGCGTATTTTTGCCGCTAATCACTGTGAACTGCGCAATTCTAGGCGCATCCTTATTTATGGTTGAGCGCGATTACAATTTAAGCGAAAGTGTAGTATTTGGTGCGGGCGCAGGAACTGGCTGGGCATTGGCAATTACCGCATTGGCCGGTATTCGCGAAAAAATGAAGTACAGCGATGTACCCGTGGGGTTACAAGGTTTGGGTATTACATTTATCGTTGTTGGCCTAATGTCTTTAGGTTTCATGTCATTTGGTGGAATTGATATTTAAACGCGGAGATAAGTCGATGGATATAACAATTGTTTTGGGCGTGACCATGTTTACCGCGATAGTGCTGGCGCTGGTCGTCGTTATTCTTTCTGCTCGTGCCAAGTTGGTTAACACAGGCGATGTTACCATCCTGGTTAACCACGAAAAAAAAATCACAGTCCCCGCCGGGGGTAAGTTGTTGAATACATTGGCCGATTCCGGTTTATTTCTGCCCTCTGCCTGCGGTGGTGGTGGTAGCTGTGCACAATGTAAATGTATCATTGAATCCGGCGGTGGCGGTATCTTGCCAACAGAAGAGGCTCACTTCACCAAACGCGAAATCCATGAAGGATGGCGCCTCTCCTGCCAAGTGGCCGTCAAGGAAAACATGGAAGTGGAGGTGGAAGATGATGTTTTCGGAGTCAAACAATGGGAATGTACAGTTGAGTCCAATCCTAATGTAGCTACATTCATCAAAGAGCTCACACTGAAGCTACCGGAAGGCGAAAGTGTAGACTTTCGCGCTGGCGGCTATGTGCAGTTGGAGTCTCCACCTTATCACGTCAAATTTAAAGACTTCAAAATTGAGGAAGAGTACCGAGGTGATTGGGAGCGTTTTGGTTTCTTTAATCTGGAATCCAAAGTGAATGAAACTGTAATCCGCGCCTACTCCATGGCCAATTACCCAGAAGAAAGGGGTATTGTTAAGTTTAATATTCGTATTGCGACACCACCTCCAGGTTCCAAAGATATTTCTCCTGGAGAAATGTCTTCCTATGTATTTAGTTTGAAGGCCGGCGACAAAATAACAGTTTATGGACCATTTGGTGAGTTTTTTGCCAAAGACACTGATGCGGAAATGATATTTGTCGGCGGTGGCGCTGGTATGGCTCCCATGCGCTCTCATATATTCGATCAACTTAAGCGTATTAAAAGTGATCGTAAAATCAGCTTCTGGTACGGCGCACGCTCAATGCGTGAATTATTCTACCAAGATGAATACGACAAGTTGGCCGAAGAAAATAACAATTTCAAGTGGCATGTTGCGCTCTCTGATCCTCAACCCGAGGATAATTGGGAGGGCCTGACTGGCTTCATTCATAATGTTCTATTGCAAGAATATCTCAAAGAGCATCCAGCTCCCGAAGACTGCGAGTTTTACATGTGTGGTCCACCGATGATGAATGCTGCTGTCATCAATATGCTCAAAGAATTAGGTGTTGAAGACGAAAATATTATGCTCGATGATTTTGGTGGTTAGATTAAAATCACCAAATCGGTTGCGCGGCCAAAACTTTTTTGTTTTGGCCCAATTCCTTCTATTTATTTTTCTATTGGGTTGTGATCAAAAAACTCAACCGACAATAGTAAAGTTCAATGGTGCCACTATGGGCACCTCATACCACATCACTCTGGTTTCCCCTCCTAAAAGTTTATCCAAAGGCTTGGTGCAGGCCGAAACAGAAAAGATACTCCAAGAATTGAATCGGCAAATGTCTACTTACATTGATGATTCAGAAATTATGCGCTTTAATCAATTGCCAGCGGATCAATGGTTTGTTGTACCGCCTGAATTTTTCGAAGTCGTTCAGCTTAGCCAATCATTTTCTGCGCTATCATCGGGACGCTTTGATATTACTAGCGGTCCATTGATAGAGCTCTGGGGTTTTGGGCGCAACTTCAGCAGCCAAGTACCTGCTCCCGAAGAAATTGATCTTGCAATGCAAAAAGTCGGTTGGCAGCAATTAAGTTTGGATGCTGAGCGCAATGCAATAAAAAAAAGCTCATCACTACTCGCTTTAGACGTTTCTGCTGTAGCCAAAGGTTATGCTGTGGATAAAATTGCTGAATGGCTATCTAAGCAATCAGTTGACAATTTTTTGGTGGAAATAGGAGGCGAAATACGTGTTAGTGGCCTCAACCAACGGAATATGTCGTGGCGTATTGGTATTGAATCACCAAACCTCACACCAGGCAGAACTAAACAACGGGTATACTTGTCAAATAGTGCTATAGCGACATCCGGAGACTATCGAAACTATTTTGAGTATGACGGCCAGCGTTACTCTCACACCATTGATCCAAACACTGGATACCCAGTCAAACACAATATAGCCTCTGTCACTGTAATTGCCGATACCGCAGCCGGAGCCGACGCACTGGCTACGGTTTTAAACGTGATGGGCGAGACAGATGCCTTAGCGCTAGCTCGGTCAGAAAAGTTAGCCGTATTCTTTATTTTTCATGACAACCAGTCCACAGATAACTACCGGACTGAGTATACTCAGTCATTCGCCCAGTATCTTTCAAACTCGAACATTGAGGGAAGTCCATGACAACTATTTTTTTGGCGTTCGTACTGTTGGCCTTGGTAATCTTGGCCATGTCCGTTGGCATACTCCTCGGACGACGGCCAATCTCTGGTTCCTGTGGAGGTATTGGAGCTGCGCTAGGTGAAAAAAATTACTCATGTGATATTTGCGGTAGCGACCCCAAAAAATGCAGAGAGATCGTTGCTGAAAAAAAAGTAAAAGAATTCCACACGGAATTATTTGTGGATGCAATGGAATCCGG